>MTMT01000043.1 GCA_002010195.1 Archaeoglobus sp. JdFR-32 | reverse complement strand
AAAAAATAAAATGGCTAAAAACTAAAACCTTAGCTCTACCTCGTTCCTCCACAAACCATGGATATTGCAGTAAGAAATTGCAATAAGCTTTCCTGATTTTCCTGTTTTAAAAGCAAAGATGGCTACTGGCTCGCTATACACTGTGCTCGTATTTGCACCCTGCACAGACTCACCATGGGAAAGGAATTCCGCTCTCCCTATCTGATACGGGAATTTCTCCCCTTCCGGCAAAAACAAAAGCTCTACCCACCTGATGTGATGCTCAGTGGTGTTTGGATGTGGGATTTCTTTCCCGACTGTAACCCTTACCTCAGCAACTTCATCCTTTTTGACCTCTCCAACCTCAATAACCGGAACATGCTTTTCGCTCTTCCAATCCGCTGTTTGAAACAATTCTTCCATATTTACCACCACCTAAGATTTGATCTGAAAATTTAAAATTTTAACGGTGCATTTAATTTTTTAAAAAACTCAAAATATGAAGAAATCGAGACTACTCCTTCGACTCCTTTAACGGCACAGGCTTGTAATGCAGTGTTAGCTTATCTATGAATTTCTCAAAATCAATTTCAGACAAGACACTCCAATCGAAGGGCTCCGCTTCTCTTTCCTCGATGTACAAAGCATTGAAGGGGCATACCGCAATACATGAACCGAATCCATCGCAGAGTCGTTCATCTCTGAGATGGGCTTTTTCATCTTTCATCTCAAGAGCGGATGTCGGACAGGAGTTTATACACCTTCCACATCCAGTACATAGCTCTTCATCAATTGCTATGATCATTCTCTTCTCCTTCAAAGTCACCCACCCCTATGGGCTTTTATCTCTGCCGAAACCATCTCCTTATCAACCTTTCCCGTGTACTCCTCCACATTACCCGAAACTCTAACAATATACTTGTTTAGCTTTATCCCTTCCTTTCCGATTTCAACCCGCTCCTCGTTGGCTTTCTCAACCATCAGATGAATCGCATGACAGCAAGGCACCTCCATCGTGTATATGTCGATCTCTTCTGCCTCAGACTCCCTCAGAATTAACCTAAGCTTCTCAAAAACTCTCTTCGGGTCTTCAAGCATTGGACATCCGATGACTAACGGCTCACTTCCAAATTTCTCAACTATGTCCTTGTGGACTGCAAGAGCACAGTCTGCAGCGATCGTCAATTTCCTATCTTTCATAAATTCTGCTTTGGGATGTACTAACAGAATTTTTATTGGCCACTGTCTCATAGAGCTAAATTAGCTCCCATGAGACATCATTCTTTTCCCTAAATACTTAGGTTCTAATTCAAAAGAGGAGAACCATCGTTCGAAATATAATAAAACCCAAATTTATTTATTCTATAAAGTTAACAAAGTTACGATGACAAAACCACCTTGTATGACAGTAGTGAGGTACATCCTCCCCGCAATAAGGGCTAAGCTTGCCCAAGAGCTTGTTGAAAAGCATGGATTTAAGAGTAAAGATGCTGCAGAAAAACTTGGTTTAACTCAGGCTGCTATATCTCAGTACATAAGCAGTAAAAGAGGTCAACAGGGGATGGAAATTTTGGAAAAATCCACAGGAGCAAAGAAAATCATGGATGAGCTAATCGAGAAAATAATTACCAATGAATTCCAAATCGATGATGAAGTTGAATATCTGTGTAGAATCTGCGAGACCCTGAGAAACGAGGGAGCTATATCTGATTTTTAATTTTTGTATTTTTCCACTACATTCGAGATTGTTGAATCGAGATTCTTGAATAGTTCCAACAGGTACTCCCCTTCCCTGCTGAGGGTGGTTCCTCCCCCTTTCACGCCACCCCTATCCTTGATGACGAGCTTTAAGCCCGTTCTTCTTTCAACTTTTCTTAGATACTCCCAGACATATCTGTAGGACATGCCGAGTTTCTTGGACGCAAGCATAATGGATCCTTCATCCTTTATAGCCTGAAGAATGTCCGCTCCTCCCTTGCCCAAAACATGAGAGCCGTCTTTTTCAATCCAAACCTTAAATTTTATCTCTAACTCACCAACATCCACTTTCACATCATTTCCAGTATTTTCCTTACTTCCATCGCTCTCGCCCACACTCACCCCTCAGTAAATTAGTTCTCCCGAAACGAATTTTCTTGTAATCTCATTTTCGGGATTATTAAAAACTTTTTCTACATCTCCCACCTCCACTATCTTCCCATCATGGATGTGTACAATCTCCTCCGCTATTCTCCTTGCCTGAAAGATGTTATGGGTTGAGAAAATGACTGTTACTCCCTTCTCGCTTATTTCCCTGATTACCTGCTCTATCACCCTGACATTGAATGGGTCGAGATTGGCTGTTGGTTCATCCAGCAAAATAACCTCCGGCTCAATAGCCAGAGCCCTTGCAATAGCCAGCCTCTGTTGCTCCCCTCCTGACAGATTTTTTGCCCTTCTTTTTTCATAGCCTTCTAACTTCACAAGCCTCAAAGAATCCCTTACCCTTCTCTCCATCTCCGTCTTGCTAAACCCTCTTATTTTCAACCCGAATTTGATATTGTAGTGCACGCTCGTATTGAAAACAACGGGCTTCTGAAATACCATTGTGACCTTTTTCCTTATGAAGCTTTCCGCAATCCTTCCATCAAAATAGTAATCTCCCCTGTCTTGCTTTTCAAGTCCCGCAACTATTTTCAACAGGGTTGTTTTTCCCGCTCCGCTGTTTCCGATTATCCCAACAACCCTCCCTCCGAGTACGCTTAGATTTACATCCCTCAATACAGCCTTTCCGTCGTAGTACTTCCAGATATTTCTCAGATGTATTTTGAGTTCTTCCAACATTTATACCTCCTTCTGCACTTTTTCGTCCATCGTTTCTCCATTTCCTCCCATCAATAAAACCCAAACAGACTAACTCCCAAGCCTCGACTGGAGTGTGTTTGAGACTAAGGATACGATAAAAACGATCAGCATGAGGACTATGCCGAGGCTTATCGCCAGTTCCACCTCTCCTCTCGCTACATACATCTGCATTGCTGTGGTCAGAACCCTTGTGTTGTAAGCACCATCACTAACAAAGATGTTTCCACCTATCATCAATGCAATTCCGAGTTCCGCTATCGCCCTATTGAAGGATGCAACTGCAGACAGAACTATGCCCGAAAGTGCTTCCCTCATCATCGCAATCGACGCCTGAAAATCAGATGCTCCGAGGGTTAACGCAAGCTCCTTCACATCCCTTTCAACTGACTCTATGGAGTTCGTGACGAAGCTTACGATGATGGGTGATATCAACAACGATTGACCCACACTGATTCCGTACTCGGTATAAAGAAGTCCGAGTCTCCCAAGAATTCCGTCGGGAACCAACATCAAGTAAAGTAGAAGCCCAAGAACAACAGTAGGTATCCCTATCATCGCATTGAAAAAACTTTTGATGTAGTTCCTGCCCGGAAACCTCAGAAAACCAATGGCAAGAGCTATCGGAATGGAGTATGAAATGGAAAGAAGTGTTGCGACTCCTGAAACCTTTACAGACCTCACCGCAATGTCCAACACTTCATCACTCAACAGTGTAGAGATCAAAGTGTTGAGATCCAGACTCATCCCCCCAACTCCAGAAATTTAATTCTGTCCTCGTACTTCCTGTATTTTCTCGGACATTCTGTAACCTTGCTTCCATCAGATATGAAGCCGATCTTGGCTATCCACTTCATCGTATCCTCATCAGCCGTAGAGATTGGATTAAATAAAGGCGTTCCAAACTCATCTTTTCCGTATTCCGCAAGTATTTTCTGTCCTTTATTCATCATCCAGATCTCAAAGTTCAGAAAGTCCTTTTCTTTCTTATCAACTACACCGATCATGCTGTAAACATTCAGCATTTCCTCTCCGTAATCAACATAAGCCTCAAGACTTACCAACCCCTTCTTCCTGTACTTCAGAAATGTGCCTATGTCTGAGAGAGTGTATACCGCCTTGTCCTTTCCGATGTTACTCGTGTAAAGTAGTGTTTTCCCCATTCCTGATCCTGTGCTCCTGAACCAATCCTCATTCTTTATCTCCGAATACTCGAAACCTGCCTTTCTCCACAACTCCTTCTCTTTGGTATTTGTTCCAGAGTTGTCATCTCTCGAGACCCAGATCGCCCTTCCTTCCCTTCCCGCCTCAACAATTTTCTTCATAGCGGACACAGGAGTGTTGCCCTTTATTTGAGCGGAATCTTGACTACCTACGATCACGAAAAAGTTGTAAGCAAAAACCTTCCTATTAAATCCCTTTCCCGTGGAAAGGAACTCTTCCTCAAGTGGTGGAGCGTGAACCATCAGTCCGTCAACCGCCGATTTTTTCGCGTCCAATATCGCTGATCCCGTACCCTTTGGAATGAAGTGTAGCTCCACTCCAGAGTCCTTTTTGTACTCCTTTGCAATCTCATCGAGAAGTCCCGAATCAAACAAGCTTGTAGTTGTTGCAATAGTTAGAGTTTTAGGTTCCGAACTCAAACAGCCAGAAAGACTTACCAAAATCAAAATTAAGCCCAAGCAGAGTGATTTAATAATCTTGTTTTCCCACATCATGGATATGATTGACCATGCATAACGATATAAAAGTTTCGATCTCCCGTCCAATGCTGATTAGACCAACCCAAAATAATGCATATGGGTAATTTTAAATAACTTCTCTGATTAAAAATTTCATGCTCTTTGAAATTGAGGAGATTAAAAGAAGGAGAAAAAAACTCGGTTTAACTCAGAAAAAACTTGCAGAGCTTATAGGGGTTAGTCAACCCCTTGTAGCAAGAATAGAGTCTGGAGATATTGACCCCAAGTTATCCCTCGTTAAAAGAATTTTTGAGGTTCTCGAGAATCTTGAGGGAAAAAAAGTTAATGCAAGCTCCGTTATGAATTCAGATGTCATGTTCGCCAAACCCGAGGACTCCCTTAGAGAGGTAATTGAGATCATGCTGAAAAACGGAATATCCCAAATGCCGGTGATTGAGTTGGGAAGGGTGCTCGGAACAGTAACCGAGAGTTCGATTGTCAAGATAATTCTGGACAAGGGTATTGAGAGCACCGACGAAATGAAGGTTAAAGACTGCATGGACAGCCCTCTCCCAACGGTCTCACCTGATGAGAATCTCGAGTTCATCTGCAAAATGCTTATACACAATCCCGCAGTTCTTGTATTAAAAGATGGAGAAATAAAAGGGATAATAACAAAACATGACATAATGAAAGCCATAAGGGGTAAGCCATATGAGAAAAATTTTCTGGTACGGGATGGCTGATGAGAGGAAAATCGACTACTTGGAAAAGTTCAGCGTTGGGATCATAGGCTCAAGAATGATAATGGAGATACTTTGGAGGAGCGGGGTTGGCTGTCTTAGGTACATCGGTGACTTCGTCACACCAATGGATGCAAGAATCGACTCCACAATTAAGCCCCTCGAGGCGAACGACTACGATGTCGTTCACCCAATGAGTAGCGATTCCTGTGTTATCTCTTACCCCTATCCCGAGGATTATCAGGAACTAAAAAGACAGTTAAAAGGAATAGATGTTATCGTCGCCCACAAGCACATCAGAAATTGTGCAAGAATAGCAGAGGAACTCGGAGTGCCTTTCATACCTGACATAATAACCACATTCCTCCCTGATGGGGTATCCTTCTTCGATGTCAAATATCTCCGTCCAGAATACGACCCCATCTCCTACGCCCTGACATGTTCCATTCAAGCGGGGGAGATAATGAGGATATTCACAGGGTACAGATTGCCGGTAATCGCTCCCGAAGCATATGTTGTGGATTTCAACGAACCCAACTACCTAAAAAAGATAAACCTTAAATCTTAAAAGCTGAGGAACTTCTCAAGTGGTACGATGAAGGTCAGAGTTCGCACTCCTTCAAGAATCCATATAACCCTAATAGACTTAAACGGGGAAATTGGGAGAGTTGATGGAGGTATTGGAGTTGCTTTGAAAGAGCCTTACATTGAGATAACCGCACGGGAAGCTGAAGATGTTGTTATAAAATCTTCATCTACACCCCACTTTGAAAGAAGTGCTTTGAAGCTAAGGTCTGCATTCGGAAAGGGGATTGAAATTAATGTGAAGAGTGAGTTTAAAAGTCATGTAGGACTCGGAAGTGGGACTCAAAGCTCATTAGCTGTTGCAAAAGCATACCAAGTTTTATACAACCTCGATTTGTCCGTTAAAGAGTTAGCGGGATTGGTTGGGAGAGGAGGCACATCTGGAATCGGTGTTGCGGTGTTCGAGAAAGGTGGATTCGTGTTGGATGGAGGACACTCAAAGAAGCTCAAGAAGGATTTTCTACCTTCCTCCGCAAGCAAAGCCCCACCACCCCCCGTTCTTGCAAGATACGATTTTCCGGACTGGGATATAGTAGTGGCTACCCCAGATCTAACGGGATACTACGGTGGAGAGGAGGTAAATCTGTTCCAGAAATATTGTCCAATATCCATCAGCGAGGTGAGAACCCTATCCCACATAATCCTAATGAAAGTTTTGCCATCAGTTGTCGAAAAAGACCTCGATTCGTTCAGAGAGGGTATCCACAGAATACAACAGTTGGGATTCAAAAGAGTAGAGGTAGAGCAGTACGGGGACTTGATTAAAAACCTTATAGACATGATGAAAGATGAGACCGTGATAGGTATGAGTTCCACCGGACCAACGGTTTACGCGATCACAGACTCAAACACCTCGAGAATCGAAAAGGAAATTAAAAACTACTTCAAGAACAAAGGATTCGAGTGTGTGACCACAAGAACGAAGGCAAAGAATGCTCCCGCAGATGTGATGAGGGTTTGAGGCTGATGGTTGAGGTGTGGTAAATTGAGCAATGCGAATGGTACCAAGGAATTCTACAACACCTGGTTCGGAAGAGTTACAGTGGTTGGAGATGAGTTCAAGGTAGAGAGATCGGATTTTACATCGGCATACAATGAAAGCAAGCTACCATTCTCCCTTAAAGATGCCGGTTTGCAGATTTTCAAGAGTGAAAAAGATTACTACAAAAACCTCAGGAAAATTGCAATTCAAATAGCTGAGAAAAAGGTTTTATCAGAGATTTTGAGCGATGAGAGATACCTAATCACCCTGATAAAAACTATGGATGAAATAGACTTGGGTTTGAACCTTTTTAGCGAAAAAATCCAAGAGCTGGAGGATGTACACGACACAGAGATTGCAGAAAGGTTCAGAAATGTAGTGAAAGACCTAAAAGACCTGAGAAGGAGAGTTGAGGAGGAGATAAACAAAAATGCGGAAAAGATAATGCCAAATGTAAGCTCAATTGTTGGGGGTGTTATCTCCGCAAGACTTCTCGAGAAGTGCGGAAGCCTTAGAAAGCTGTCCTCTCTTCCAGCAAGCACCATACAGATAATCGGTGCTGAAAAAAGCCTCTTTAAGGCTATCTCAAGAATGAAAAAAGGCAAAAAAGCAAAAATACCAAAACACGGAATAATCTTCCAACACCCATACATCAGAACTTTGCCGAAAAAGAAAAGAGGAAAAATGGCAAGGTTCATGGCTGGAAAAATTGCTATTGCATCAAGAATAGACCACTACAGCGGAGAGCTTGTTGAAGAGCTTAGCGATTCCGTTAGGGAAAAATTCAAAGAACTAAAAGAGGGTTAAAGATGGATGTGCTGAGGGTAAAAAAGGAGGTTCTACCAAACACATTCATTATCGAATACAAGGACAGAGAGATGTTAGCAACCAGAAGCAATTATCCACCACATTACGGAGAGAAGAAGATAGGAGAGTACAGGGAGTGGATACCATTCAGAAGCAAATTCGCGGGAATGATACTAAACAACCACATTCCCGAGATAAGAAAGGACTTTAAGCTACTCTACCTCGGAACCGCAACCGGAACCACCGCCAGTCACCTCTCTGACATACTCAGCAGAGGAATTATTTACGGAGTGGAGTACTCTGCAATCCCGTTTAAAAAATTCCTTGAGCTTGCTATGGAGAGAGAGAACATAATCCCACTACTCGAAAATGCTGAGAAGCCAGAAAACTATTCAGGAATGGTTGAAGAAGTGGACTTCATTTACCAAGACATATCTCAAAGAAACCAGCTGGAGATCTTCGAAAGAAATACTGAGTTTTTCCTGAGGAGAAGAGGAGAGGGAATAATAATGGTGAAAGCAAGAAGTATCGACTCAACCGCGGAACCATCATCCGTTTTCAAAAAGGTTTTGATGGAGATGGAGATATTTGATATCCTAAAGCACGGAAGTCTTGAACCCTACCACAAAGACCACATCTTCGTTCACATAAGAAAATAACAAACCTTAATAGGAAACTTTTTGTTCTTCAATAAACTATAACATTCATGGATTTTACAATAATCTCCGTCGGAAATGAACTACTGAGTGGTGATACCGCGAACTCAAATTCCGTTTACATGGCGAGAAAGCTTGTTAAGATGGGGCACAGAGTGAGGAGAATTATTGTCATACCGGATAATGTGGACGATATAGCTGAGGAGGTAAAAAAGGCAAGCGAGAATTCAGATTTTGTCCTCGTCACAGGTGGACTCGGAGCAACACACGATGATGTTACCGCGGAAGGGGTCGCTAAGGCTTTCAACCTAAAGCTCGAGATAAACAAGTCCGCTGAAGAGCTTTTGAGGAAGATTACAAACAACGAGGAGGCTATAAAAAAGGTTGCCTCCCTTCCCGAAGGTTCAGAGGTGATACCAAACGATAAGGGTGCTGCCCCAGCATTTATTATAAGAAATGTTGCGGTAATGCCGGGAGTTCCCGCAGAAATGGAGGATACCTTCGAAAAGATCATTAAAAAATTCTCATCCGAAATTTATCACGAGGAGAGGTTGAAAGTAAAGGGATACGAGGAGAAGATTCTAAACGAGTTGAACGAGGTTGTTAGAGAGTTCAAAGATGTCCAGATAGGCTCATATCCAAAACCCGGTTATGTTGAAGTAAAGTTCTCCGGGAGGGACAAGGAAAGAGTCAGAAAAGCAAAAGAGAGATTCGAAGAATTGCTGAAGATGTGATATGAACCGTCCTTTTACATTTGTGAATATAGCGGTTAGTGCAGATGGAAAAATCAGCGATGAAGCAAGAAGACAAGTGAGNATCTCATGCGAGGAGGATTTAATTAGAGTCGATAAGTTAAGGGCATTTTCAGATGCGATAATGGTTGGAATTGGAACTGTTCTTTCCGACAACCCATCTCTAACAATAAAAAACCCACTATTGCGGAAAGAGAGGGTCAAGAAGGGTCTAACACCCAACCCAACCAGAGTTGTTATCGATAGTAAATTAAAAACTCCACCAACCTCCAAGGTTGTAGATGAGTCTGCAAAAACCATTATCGCTGTTACAGAAAGCGTAGATAGGGAAAAACTGAATCTATACCCTAAAAATGTAGAAATAATCTTTGCGGGACAGAGCATGGTAGATCTCAAGAAGGTAGTGGCTGAACTTTACTCAATGGGGATCAGAAGGCTTATGGTTGAGGGTGGCGGAACTCTCATTAACTCCCTCCTCAGGGATGGCTTGATTGATGAGATCAACATCTACTACGGAGGCATGATCATCGGTGGAAAGAATTCTCCCACCCCTGTGGATGGAAACTCATTTAAAAAACCCATAAAACTGAAACTCCTAAATCTTCAACAGCTCGGAGATGGAATTTTTGCAAGGTGGAAAGTGGAAACAGAGTAGCGATTCACACCTGCAACAATAAAGAACAAACAAGACAGAATAAATTGAAATAATTAAATATATCAAATATCTCCCGAGGGTTTCTAAAAAAGTGTAATAATCGTTCAAATTATGTTTAAACGAAAAGGTTATTAGTTAGTTTCAAAATTTTCAAACATGGCGGTTTATATTGTGGGTCACAAAAGCCCGGATACAGACTCAGTTTGCTCAGCCATAGCATATGCAGAGCTGAAAAAGAAGCTTGGAGAGGAAGCCATCCCAGCAAGACAGGGAGAACTAAATCCAGAGACAGCATTCGTTCTTGAGAAGTTCGGTTTTTCAGTACCAGAGCTACTAACAGATGGAGAAGGTAAGAAAGTTATCCTCGTGGATCACAGCGAAGTATCCCAAACCCTCGACAATATAGACAAAGCTGAGATCGTCGAGATCGTTGACCACCATAAAATCGGAGACATAACCACTCCAAATCCGATATTCTACCTAAACATGCCAGTAGGGAGTACCGCAACAGTTGTAAAGAAACTATATGACGAGCACGGAGTTGAAATTCCACAGAATGTTGCAGGAATTCTGCTTGCATCCATCTTAAGTGATACCGTTATTCTCAAATCCGCTACAACCACAGATGCGGATGTAAAGACCGCTGAGGAGCTCGCAAAAATTGCCGGAATCGGAGACATTCAAGAACTCGGTATGGAGATGTTCAAGAAAAAGTCCGACTTGGAGGGTAAGTCACCGAGAGATTTGCTCTTTAGGGACTTCAAAGACTTCAACATGTCTGGAAACAAAGTTGGAATCGGGCAGATAGAGGTTGTATCTTTATCACTGCTTGACGAGTTCAAGGAACCGCTGTACGAAGAGATGAAGAAGGTAAAGGAAGAGGGCGGATACCATAGCATATTCCTCATGCTCACGGACATAATACAGGAGGGCACGGAGCTTCTATCTGTAACAGACGACCCATCTGTTGTAAAGAGGGCATTCGACAAGGAACTCGAAGGAAAATCCGTGTGGCTACCGGGAGTAATGAGCAGGAAGAAACAAGTCGTGCCGTTCTTTGAGAAGGCTTTTGCATAATATTTTTTAATTTTAAATTTTAAATTTTATTTTTATCACTATTTATATTCGAATAAGCTCGATACTGGATATAGCTCCCATCTTCAAACGGCACTGGTAAAAAATATTCCCGCCCCAAACTTCACACACCAACCAAGAACCCTATTACTTCCGTTGTTTTATCAACACCAAATTAAAAAAAACAAACTCAAAAACTTAAGTTTACCCTATGATACATAGT
>MTMT01000005.1 GCA_002010195.1 Archaeoglobus sp. JdFR-32 | reverse complement strand
ATTTTTTGCTTATTTTGTTTTGTCTTATCTTGTTGCACACCTGTTCCCTTTTCCTTTCAACTTTCTGTCTATCATCTCTGCAACCCTCTTACCGCTTATAANCATTCCTCCAAAGATCGGTCCCATTCTGGGTAACCCGTACACCGAAGCAACAGTCATTCCAGCTACGAACAATCCCGGAAACACCTCGGATGTGTTCTCTATGACTCCCTTCTCCCCAGCCAATGCATGCATGTATTTTTCTCCCCTCAACTCTAATTTTCCTGTTTTGCTCGAAACAATTCTGCAAACATCTGCATCGTGTCCGGTGGCATCGACCACCGCCTTTGCTGAAATTGTTATTGGATCGATGTGGAGGTTACCCATCTCCACGGGAGTGTAGTTGATGACGAGTCCGGTAAGCCTGTCATCTCTTATCATGACATCCTCTACATTAACGAGATTGAAAATTTTGGATTTTTTAGAAGCTTTGTGAATTAATGCTCCTGCAAGCTCAACTGAATCGGCGGTATAGTGCTTTTCATCGTATTTCTCATAAGATACATCGAATTCGTCGAGAATTTCCAGAGCGGAATCCTGAACTACGACCTTATTGAACATCATACCTCCGCCCCATATCCCTCCACCGAGGCTGAGTTTTTTCTCAAATAGGACAACTCTGTACCCCATCGATCCGAGGTAGTACGCAGAAACCAATCCGGAAGGACCACCACCAACTATTGCGACATCGGGGGTTAGAGAATCAAGGAGACTCTTGAAGTACTTCTCCACAATAGCCTTTGAGATTGCAACCTCATCAATTTCTGCCATAAGGGTAAAGGGGTGTTAACGAAGTATAAATCTTATCCTTCGGATTTAGCGGAATTAGTCTCCTTGGCTAAATTGATTTCATATGTGGCTACGATTATCGTAACCTCGATATGCTTCCGAACTATGAGGATTCAGGACGGGTAACTTCCTAAAGAATTATACTTCCGACTTTTGCCAGATCGTTCGAGTTCATCACTCCCTCGAGGTTTTTCACGAGATCGATCGTGATGTCTATTTCTTCAAGCATTCTCTCCCTTTCATCGGGGAGCATACCGTGAACACCCGTGAAAAAGGGTCTATTTTTGTGGAAGAGGTAGTTCGATACATGGTCACATGTGAAGTAAAGCTTAGCCTCGACATTCCTGACGAGCAATTTCAACTCCTCAAGCTGTTTTTCAGGGGTAAGCAGGGTTATCTTATCTCCAACCATCCTTTCGATGGGTGTGTTGGGTATTACGGTCAGAGTTCTTACTCTTAGGAAATTTGGTTTGGCTTCATTCACAACCTTCGCACTTGAAATTGCATGCCTCTTAGACCTCTCCATTCCTCCAAGACCGAGGATGTAGTAGTACGATACTTCAAAGTACCTCCCCGCTTTTCTTCCTGCGGTTATAAGATCCTCTGATGTTGCGCCCTTGTCGATCATTTTGAGAATCTCATCATCTCCGCTCTCCATACCTATGTGAACCCGATTCAGTCCAGCGAGCTTCAGGGCTTTTAGCTTATCCTCCCTCATTTTTGCAATCGTCCTCGCTCTTGCGTAAGCGGTAACTCTTTCAATCCATGGGTTCTTCTCCCTAAGATAGCTGATTATCTCAACGATGTCCTTGTGGATTAGGGGGTTCGAGTCTCCGAGAAAGACAGTTTTTGCCGTAGGGAAGAACTCTCTCAAGTGCTCGATCTCCCAAAAAATCTCCTCTTTTCTCCTTTGTTCGAACTTTAAATCTTTGTACATTGAACAAAAGGCACATTTGTTCCATGTGCACCCTCTGACNATTCTAAGCAATGCACTTCCAGCCTCGCTTGGTGGGCGATAGGGTGGATAGTCATACCCNGTGTATTCCATAACTTTAATCGTTTAATGGTGAAGTTAAATTTTCCGTTTATTTTCAATAAACTCACACCTTTACCAAAAAGGTTATATATTTTTCGGTTACCCTAAATTTTGAATGGAATGCTGTAGTATAAGGGACACGGAAACTGGAACTAAAAAGATCGTACTCGTAGGGAACCCAAATGTCGGGAAAAGCATGCTTTTCTACTCTCTGACCGGAAAATACGCTACCGTATCTAACTACCCCGGAACAACTGTTGACATAATGGTCGGAAGAATAAAAGACCTCGGGATGGAGGTAATAGATACTCCGGGGATGTATTCGCTGATAGCGATTACTGAGGAGGAGAGAGTCGCGAGAAAAATCCTCTTGGAGAATCCGGAGATTGTTGTGCATGTCGTGGATGCGAAAAACATCCAGAGAATGCTACCTTTTACGATCCAATTGATTTTAGCGGGATTTAGAACGATTCTCGTTTTAAATGCGATGGATGAAGCGGAAAAACATGGTATGAAGATAAATTCTGAAATAATAAGTGAAAAGCTCGGCATACCGGTAATAAAAACAATAGCAACCCAGAAGAAAGGAATAGATGAGCTGAAAAGGGCAATAAAAAATTCAGGTTGTTTTTCAGGTGAACCTAAAATTGAACTGAACTCGTCCTTGGGCGAGAAGATAGAAAAGATGGAATCTCTCATTCGCGGAGAGTACCCCATAAGCAGAAAAATGATCTCCGTCCTCATTCTTGCTGGAGATGCTGAAACTGTAGAGATGATAAGGAAAGAGGAGAGGTTCGAGGAGATTATGGCTATTGCGGGAGACAGAGATAAAACCCCGTACGAAATTTTCATGATGTTTCAGAAGATTTCGGATGAGATAGTGGAATTGGCGGTGGATCATCAAGAGTATCGGGGTGGCCTTAGGGAGCTTTTGAGCAATCTTTCTACTCACCCTCTCGTGGCGATTCCGATGACATTTTTGAGCTTGTACCTTCTATACCTGTTCGCTGGNGTTATCGGTGCTCAGATTCTTGTGGATTACATCGAAACTTTGTACGAGACATACATAAGCACCCCTGTTGATGACTGGCTTCTTGCGAACATAGACAATTACTGGCTCAGAGAGCTTGTGGGTGGAGAGTACGGTATCATAACCTTGGGTGTTAGGTATGCAATTGCAATAATTTTCCCAATTGTAACGACCTTTTTCATAGCATTTTCAATACTCGAAGATTCCGGATACCTCCCGAGAGTTGCAATGCTACTTGATTCAGCCTTTAAGAAAATTGGACTGAGTGGTAGGGCGGTGATACCACTTCTCCTCGGACTTGGATGCGGTACAATGGCGACCATAGTTACGAGAACTCTTGAAACAAGGAAAGAGAAAGTTATTGCGACCTTAATGCTTGCAATCGGTATTCCGTGTAGTGCACAACTGGGTGTAATGCTCGGAATCGCCCCGGATTTCGGATCCCTTTTGATATGGATTTCGATAGTCGCACTGGTTCTCATCGTAACCGGAACCGCTGGTTCGAGAATCATCAAAGGTGAGGAACCAACCTTCTTTATGGAATTACCCCCTTTGAGGATTCCAAACTTGTCAAATGTTCTCTTCAAAACTTTGACGAGGTTGGAGTGGTACATCAAGGAGGTTCTGCCCATATTCGTTCTGATTAGCGTGGTTATATGGATTGGCAGGATAACGACAGTCTTCGACATCGTTGTATCGCTCCTTGCAATTCCCTCAATGGCTATTGGACTGCCGAGGTCCGCAGGATTGATCTTTCTATACGGGTTTTTCAGAAGAGATTACGGTGCAGCAGGACTTTTTGATCTGATTGAGAAAGGTATTTTTACCCAGTCCCAGATAATTGTAGGAATGGTAGCCCTTACCTTGTTCGTTCCGTGTATAGCCATGTTTAGTGTGATGTGTAAGGAGAGAGGAGTAAAAGCAGGAGTATCCATACTGGTTCTCTCTCTTGTCACCGCATTCGTGGTAGGGTATCTCACGAACATAATGTTGAGCTTAACAGGGTGATCGAGTTGGAGGAAGCGGAGAATGTGATAAAAAACATATGGCTTGCTGAAAACGAGGATGGAGANGAGGTTAGCTTGGATAGTATTGAGAAGGAGGTAATGGACTATCTAATGAAGGAAAATCTTGTAGAAGTTAAAGAAGGAAGATTGTTCCTGACGGAGAATGGGAAACAAAGGGCGAGAAAGATAATCAGACTTCACAGACTTGCTGAAAGACTCCTGAATGATGTTCTTGGAATGGGTGAGAAGAAGATCGAGGAGTCTGCATGTAGGTTCGAGCACTTTCTTGATGATGAGGTAGAGGAGGCGATTTGCACTCTTCTCGGGCATCCGACAGTCTGTCCACATGGAAGGGAGATTCCCAAAGGTGATTGCTGTCTGAAGGGGGAAGAGGAAGTTGAGAGACTAATCTTTAGATTAAGCGAACTCTCTCCGGGAGATGTTGGGGAGATAAAGTATGTGGTTGGCGGTANAGAGATCCACACAAAAACTATTGCTTTTGGATTACTTCCCGGAGAGAAAATAAAGGTGATTAGGGTTTTTCCAGCGTTCGTTATAGAGGTAGGCAACACCCAGCTTGCGTTGGATAAAAAGTTTGCAAGCTCGATATATGTTCTGAAAACAGAAGTTGAGAACAAAAATCAAAAAAGAGAGAAGGTTAAAACTAAGTGGAGGTGGAGATGGAGAGGTGGAAGTTAAGAGTCAAAGATCATTGAGCATCCTCTTAACTTCCTCCGTGTTTTCTATAATCTCCTCAATCTCCTTCTTCAGCCTTTCGAGTTCCCTCTCTGCGTTTTCCCTGATGATCGCACCGTACTGTGTTGGCTCTATTATCCCGGATTGCTCGAGAACCCTTAGAGAGTATCTTATTCTGTGCTTGGGCATTCCGAGTGTTTCTGAGAGCTTGAAAATTCCTATGGGTTGATGCTTCCAAACTTGATGCAGAACCATGAGGTGTCTGAGTGCAATTTCGGATTCTTGTTTGAGTTTTCTCAATACCATGCTAAACATTATAAATATTACCTATTTAAATTTTCCACTTGTCGTTTGTATTCTCATGATTTTAATGAAACTCCGCTCTGTTCAGCATCAGTGTTGAAATTAAAATTGTCGAAATTGTGAATGTGGATACCGCCGCTAAATCTATGATGGGTGAAAAGTNGGAGAATCCGATGAGACTCCATCTCATCCCGTCTACACCATAAGTCAAGGGATTTAGATATGCTAAGGTTTTAACGAATCCCGGAAGTTCATTTATTGGGAAGAGGGCTCCAGACAGGAAAAAAATTGGGAAAACGAAGAAATTAACAACGATTTGAAATCCGTGTATATCCTCCATGAGTGTTGAAATGGCAATTCCAAGACCCGTGAANGAGATTGCAATCAAGATCATGAATATAAAAGACAGCAGTATGCCGTGATTGGTGGTCTTAACACCTAAGAGGAATGTGATTAGTAGCATCAGGCTTCCCTGAAGTAGTGATGTTGTTGCCCCTCCAAGGGTTCTCCCAATAGCTATTGTAGTTCTGCTCAGCGGAGACACCATTATCTCTCGCATAAAACCAAACTGTCTATCCCAAACTATGGATATTCCTGAAAATGTTGCGGAGAAGAGTATAACCATGCACACTATACCCGGAGCAAGGAACTCAATATAGGTTATACTCGGCGGAAGACTTGGAATCTGGGCCCTTCTAAATCCCATTCCAAGGAAGGCAAGGAGGAAGAAAGGCATCCCAAGAGATCCAAGAATTCTACTTCTCGCTCTAAGGTATCTCTTTAAGTCCCTCAGCCACAGAACATAAATTCCGTAGAACTCCACTCTACCTCCTCCTAAGCCGGACTGCTCTGTATGGGTTGGATCCATCTCTTATCTTCCTGCCGGTTAAAAGAACGAAAACATCTTCGAGACTAGATTTCTTCATGCTAATTGAATTGATCTTGATTCCGCTCCCCTTAGCTAATTCGAATAACTCAGGCAGAAATTTTTCACCGTTCTGGACAGAAATGATTATTCCGTTCTCCGTTCTGGCTATTTTTAAGTCATCATCTGCTCTAATGGATGACTCGAGTCTATCAACATCGTTTGTAGTTATCTCTATTGAATCCTGTCCTATTCTGGTTTTGAGTTTGTTCACTTCATCCAAGGCTATTATCTTCCCGTGATCGATTATTCCNACCCTATCACAAAGTTTTTCCGCCTCCTCTATGTAGTGAGTTGTGAGGATTATTGTAACATCCTCGCTCTTTCGTATTTCTTCTATGTATTCCCAAATCCTCCTTCTCGTCTGAACATCGAGACCGAGGGTTGGCTCATCAAGAAATAGGACCTTGGGAAAGTGCATAAAGCCTCTTGCGATTTCAAGCCTTCTCTGCATGCCACCACTGAATTTCTTAACCTGTTCATCAGCCTTCTCTTCTAACCCCACAAGCTCGAGTACATCTTTTATTCTCTCACACCTCAGTTTGCCATCCATTCCGTAGAGCCTTCCGTGAAAGTCCAGATTCTCTCTGGCGGTTAGCTCAAGATCAAGTGTCGGCTCTTGAAAAACTATACCTATGCTCTTCCTAACTTTTTCCGGATTTTTTGTGATGTCGAATCCGGCGACTTTTGCATATCCTTCTGTGGGTTTGATCAGTGTGCAGAGCATTTTTATCAGGGTGGTTTTTCCTGCACCATTTGGACCGAGCAATCCGAATATCTCTCCTTTTTGGACATCCAAGGATATCGAGTTTACCGCCAGGACATCATCAAATCTTTTTGTAAGTTCTCTGACCTCAATTATCCTCATTCTAGTTAATTTTGTCCTCTTTTTTTTTAAATTCTTTTCAGTTTCGAGTCCCGCTACCTTAGCCCCAAACACCTCATCATCATGTGTTTTGGTTAATTTTTTAACGAAGCCAACCTACCTGATTGAAGTGAGAGAGATAATAATTATAATAATGGTAAGTATTCTGGTGAGCGGGTGCACTGGAGTCGAGATACCACTCGATGTGCCCTTCGAAATGCCTTCAATTCCCTACTTAGACGAGATTGTCAAAAGATTGCCTAAGATACCTTTCCTTTCAGGAGAAGAGGAAAAGGTAAATGAGACCAAGAATGAGGTGAAGGATTTTAAGGCGGTATTTGAGAAGAAGAACAAGAGTGTGAAAGTTGATGAGACAGAGGAGAAATATGCTCCTTTTTCTGAGATCAGAATAAACCCCATTTTTGCCCAGCAGAATTTGACATCCAAAAATTGGGATGTGGTTTTTGAGGTGGAACTGAAGACAAACATCCCGGAGGAGTATGGGGAGTGGTTCTTGTCATTGGAAAGCGGGGACAAAATTCTCAAAAGATTTAGGCTTTACACCTCTCAAAAAGGTGATTTTGAGTACCTGAACGCAAAATTCTCAATTGATGAAGCGAAGGAGGGAAGTAAGGTAAAGTTGGTTGCAATAAGAGAGGTTAGAATTCTGCAGGATGGTGGTGGAACCGCGGTAAGTTACGAGGTGAGAAAGGAGAAGNAAATCTCGCTTTCATCGTCGGTCAAGTTTTATAACACAACTTTCTCATGCCCGAACCTGATCATGCCTGTTAGCTTCTCTGGCATAGTCCCCGCTAAAATCAGTCTCGAGATAAGCATGCCAGAAGATAACAAGAACTTCGTAAAAGTGTTTAGGATCACAGGAAATGAGTCATATTATGTTGATTTTGATAAGACTCCGAGAAAGAGCATTTTTGATGTTAAAAACGGAAATTCAACGATAACTCTGAATCTTGAGAAGTATGTCAGAATTGCAACCCCTAATTCCTCCGCAAAGGTGATCCTTTCTGGTGGGGGTGCGAAGAAGGAGATCTCATTTGCCAAGCCGAACATAAGCGTTGAGAGGATTGGAAACAACATAATCTTGAAGAACAGCAAAAATAGTTTTCCTATCTACATAGATTCAATCTCGGATAACAGAGGGAATAAGGTTGTGGTGGGCAGAATACTCTGCGACGAGATGGAGGTTTACTTCCCGCATTCTGGGAGGATAATGGTGGTTGGAGGGGCAAATCTGTACTGGGACGAATACAAGGAGAGGTATCTAACAAAAATGCCGGAGTATATAGTGTTCACTGGAAACATCTGACGGAGTCATCTGTGAAGCTCTTCTGAGGATGCTCTCATCAACGCTAAGAATATGTTCGCTCGGAGTGTGCTTTCGAAGTAGCTCATATCCGGCTCTAAAACCGCGAACTTCTTGGGGATGGGTATCATAAGAGGGTCATCACAACAATAACAGAATTTTCCGGAGCTATCTACGATCAAACTTACCTTTTCCGGATTCTCTCTACTTGTAACAAGAAAAACATCTTTTGGACTGCTCTCCTTTATAATACTCATTAAAACTTTTGTGGGGTATTTTTCCAGCAGGTTTTTGAAGATTATCTCACCGATCTCAATTAATTTAGGAGGGACAGGGATTTTTGAATCGTCGAATTCTACTTCCTCAATTTCGGTCATTCCAATGAAAATAAATCCAATAAAATAAAAACTTATTGCTTGCTATCCGCAAGATTTTTTAAATGGTTTCGAGGAGTTAGGAGAGTGATAGCAATAATCGATTACGGTGTGGGAAATCTGAAAAGCATATTTAAGGCTTTAGCTATGGTCGGGGGAAACCCCACGGTTACGAGGAAGATAGATGAAATACTTTCTGCGGACTCGATAATTTTGCCGGGAGTTGGAGCGGTAAAACCAGCCATGGATAAGTTAAGGGATGTGAAGGAATACATAAAATCTTCCGAGATTCCCGTTCTCGGCATATGCTTGGGTATGCAGATTTTTGCAANTGAAAGCTTGGAGGGTGGGAGAATAAGGTGTCTTGACNTAATACCCGGGGTTGTTGAGAGATTTCCATCAAGTGTTGGGAAGATTCCCCACATGGGATGGAATCAACTCGAAAAAATCAAGGAACATCCCATCCTGAGTGGGATAAAAACTGGGAGTTACTTCTACTTCGTTCATTCGTATTATTTCAGAACCGATACTAAGTATGTGGTGGGAAATACAAAATATGGAATCGAATTTCCATCGGTTGTCGCGAAGGAGAACTTCATTGGTGTCCAGTTTCATCCAGAAAAAAGTGGAGAAAATGGATTAAAACTCTTAAAAAACTTTATTGAACTTTAGTTTCTTCTTCTTTCTCTTTTACGAGCCTCAATTTGCCGTATCCCTCGTATATTTTTACCGGTATGTTTTGAGCTTTGAACACATTTTCGAAGAAAATCTTCAGAAATCGTTGTGCGGTGTGGGTGGAGAGGATGAGTGTGTAACTTCCTTCTCCGTCTATTTTGACTCTAAACCAGTTTCCAACTTCCATGTATCTCAAAACATCATATACATCGGTTAAACCTTTGTGTTTATATTGTATTCCATGTTCGTAACCGATTTTTTCCATTATATGCCAGAAGTCGTCTGAAGCCTTCTTATTCAGCTCCTCCCACATTGCAGTCCAGTGTTCTATGTCCACAATGCAGTGTTCTCCATCAGAAAGAAAGTCCGTGTATATTTTCGTTACATCGGGTGTTATTTTCGTTGCAGCATTCTCGAGTTCGAAATATGTGTTTATGGCTCTTCTTATAATTTCAGAAATTGTTGTATTCTTTTTCCTCACGAGAATATTTAGCATTTCTTCTGATTTNTTATCCAATGCAACTGAAACTCGTGTGAATTTTTTAGCCATTGAAAATTTTGAAGGCAATATAGTTAATAAACTTTATGCATTATACTTATTATTTTCCACACTTTATTAAAATTCATAGAAAACCGTTATTAAGTTCATAATTTAACATTTCTAAACTTCCAAATTTAAAGGAGGTGTTGGGTTTGAAAAAAGTAACTGTTGAGCAACTACTTGAAAAGGCAAAACTCCCTGAGAAAATATCAAGCTCATGGCATAGGCATTATAAGGGGAAGATAGAGATAATGCCCAAGTGTGCGATAAGAAGCTTGGGCGACTTCAGCGTTTGGTACACCCCGGGAGTTGCAAAACCGTGCTTGGAAATTGCCGAGGACCCGGATAAGGTTTACGATTACACGAACAGCTGGAACACCGTTGCTATAGTAACGGATGGAAGCAGGGTGCTTGGGCTTGGAGACATAGGTCCGAAAGCGGCACTGCCGGTTATGGAGGGAAAGGCTCTGCTGTTCAAGTACTTGGGTGGTGTTGATGCCTTTCCCGTTGTGGTGGATGAGAAGGATCCAGATAGGTTCATCGAGATCGTAAGGGCGATCTCTCCATCTTTCGGCGGAATAAATCTTGAAGACATCTCGAAGCCCAAGTGCTTCTACATTCTTGAGAGGCTAAGAGAGGAGCTTGACATACCGGTGTGGCATGATGACCAGCAGGGTACCGCAACCGCAACGCTCGCAGCAACCCTTGGAGCACTGGAGGTTGTAGGGAAAAAGCTCAGCGATGTTTACATATCTGTCATAGGTGTCGGGGCTGCGAATGTTGCTGGGGTCAGATTGCTCATCGAGGCTGGAGCGGATCCGAAGAAGATATTCATCGTGGACAGCAAGGGCTTACTTCACCCCGGCAGAAAGGACATAGAAGCTCAAAAAGACGAGGACCCTTATAAGTGGAAGTATTGTTTGGAAACGAACGGTGAGGGAAGAGAAGGTGGGATGGCGGAAGCTATAAAGGGAACGGATGTCTTGATCGCCGCAAGCAAGCCGGGTCCGGGTGTAATAAAGAGGGAATGGGTGGCGAGCATGAACGACGATGCCATCGTTTTCCTCGAAGCCAACCCGATCCCTGAGATGTGGCCTTGGGAAGCAAAGGAAGCGGGAGCAAGAATAGTCGGAACCGGCAGGAGCGACTTCCCCAATCAGGTTAACAACAGTCTTGTGTTCCCTGCAGTTTTCAGAGGTGTTTTTGAGGTTAGAGCTAAGACAATAACTGATGAAATGGCGATATCTGCTGCGAAAGCTCTCGTCAGTTATGCGGAAAGAAAGGGATTGCACGAAGACTATGTCATCCCGCACATGACCGAAAGCGATGTATTTCCGGAGGTTGCTCTGGCTGTTGCAAAGAAGGCTATGGAGCAGGGATTGGCGAGGATAAAGCTATCTGAGGACGAGATATATAACCATGCGAGGAAGATGATCATGACATCGGAGGAGAAACTCAGGATGTTGATGGAAAAAGGATTTATTGACGAACCTCCAAACGGTGTAGAACTCTCAGCCGATCTTCTGGTTGAGTAGTTGAGTAGCGATGCGTATCGAAGTGGGAGGAGGGATCATGAAACTCAAGATCGCTCTCTTGGGCGGAACGGGTCACCTGGGCGTTGGTTTGGCGGTAAGATTTGCAATCCTCGGCCACGAGGTAATAGTGGGTTCGAGAAAACTTGAGAAGGCAAGAATGAAGGCTGAGGAGTACAACGAAATTCTTGAGCGTAT
>MTMT01000078.1 GCA_002010195.1 Archaeoglobus sp. JdFR-32 | reverse complement strand
GCCTCAGCTTGAGGTTGTCCTGAGCTAAGGCAAACAGGGATGCGAGGATGATTGTGATAGATACGAAGTAGGCGAAGGGGGTGGAGAGGTGTAGTAAATTCAGCAAATCGGAGCCGTAAACGAAGAGAATTATCCTCAGTGCTGTAAACACACCAGCCTTAACCACCGCTACCGCATGCAATAGTGCACTGACCGGTGTCGGAGCTATCATGGCGGTGGGTAGCCATGAGTGGAGGGGCATGAAGGCAGCCTTGGTGCACCCTATCATGAATGTTATGAANAGAACCTTCAGCATATTTTCCGAGATGTTCTTGTCTGCGAGAAAACCACCGAATTTGAAATCTGTGGTACCGGTGTAGTAATACACAGCGGTAATTGAGAAAAGCAGAAACACACCCGCGGTTAACAGATAGGCGAGGTACTTCCTCCCGGCTTTCATAGCTTCTTCCGATTCTTCATGGATGACGAGGGGATATGTAGATANGGTAAGAATCTCGTAGAATATGAATAGGGTGAAAAGGTTGGCGGAGAAAGCAACCCCAACCGCTGAAGACATTGCAATTGCAAAGCTGAAAAAGTACCTCGTCTGAGCGTGCTCATTTAAAGACCTCATATAGCCAATAGAATATAGAGTGGTAAGAATCCATAGGAATGACGACATGGATCCGAAAAATAATCCTAAGGCATCAACATGGAACTTAAACTGTAATCCCTGCATAACATCGAAGAGCACGAACTCGATTTCCTCCCCGCTGAGAACAACAGGTATCATCGAAATTATTATCCCGAATTTTAAAGTGCTTGCAACTATTGAAAAGGACTCTCTCAGATTTGGTCGTTTACCTGAGATGAGGATAAAGAAAGATGCAATCAACGACACGAGTACAGCTAAAAACGGTGTAGGAGAGATCAAGTGAACACCCCCAGAGCGGTGTTGATCCAAACAGCGATCACATCGACTATTCTTGGAGACAGAAATCCAAAAACAATTGAAAGGACTGCAAGAAGAACTGTGGGAATGATCATGCTCTTGGGTGCCTCTTCGAATCCTTTAACATCGTTCTTCCCGAAGTAAACCTTCTCAAAGACCTTCCAGAAATAGACTGCGGTGAGCAGACTACTGAACAAAATGATTCCAACGAATACCCAAGCTTCAGCCTGTATTGCGCCAAGCAGGATGTAGTATTTGCTGAAGAACCCAATTGTTGGTGGTATGCCAATCATGGATAGTGCAGAAATCAGGAATGCGGACATCGTGAACGGCATGACTCTGCCCAATCCTTCAAGTTCCGAAATTCTTCTTATCCCTTTTGTGTAAACAATCGCTCCCGCAACCATGAATAATCCAGCCTTCATCAGACTGTGGCCCAGTATGTGCAGAATTCCTCCAGCCAAGGAGAATGTGTTGGCTAAGCTTATCCCAAGTGCTATGTATCCGAGTTGACTTATGCTTGAGTATGCGAGCANTCTCTTTATATCCTCTTGAGCGATTGCCATGAGAGACCCAAAAATTATACCCGCTCCCGCAACCCATGAAAAGAAAACGAATATGTTATGGTGTTCTATGAAGTACCCTATCCCCACTATTGAGAAGATAAGTCGTATTATGGCATATACTCCAACCTTTGTAAATGTTCCTGAGAGCATTGCACTGATTGCTGAAGGGGAGTGGGTGTATGCATCTGGAAGCCATGTGTGGAGGGGAAATATCGCGGTTTTTATACTGAACCCAACGATAAGCAGAGATACGCCTATCAGGATTGAGGGCTTATCGTACAGTGCGGGGAGCAATCTTGAGAGGTCAGCCATATTCAGTGTTCCAGTCATCAAGTAGAGGTACCCCACTCCGAGCAGTACAAAGCATGCGGAGACTGTTCCGAGTATCATGTAGTTGAAGCTTGCTATCAACCCCTCTCTGTCTCCCATGGCGACGAGGGCGTAGGCTGCGAGGGAACTTATCTCTAGGAACACATACAAGTTGAAGATGTCTCCGGTAACAACAATGCCGAGCATTCCCGTTGAGAGAAGGATGTATAGCGTGTACAATGGAATTTCTTTTCCTTCAATTTCCTTTAAAAGGCTCTTTCTACCGTAGATCGACACTATGAAGCATATAAAGGATACAACTACGAGAACGAAACCATTCAGAATATCCACAACATATTCAATGCCCCANGGAGGCTCCCATCCTCCGAGCCAGTAGCTTATCTTTCCGTATCTCACCGCATGATAGAAGAGAGATAAGCTCAAGCAGAATTGTGTAAATGTTATCAGAACCGCCCAGTAGTTACATAGCTGTTTTTTTATGAAACCGACAACGGGTGTGATGAACGATCCCACAAGTCCAATGACTATCAGCAGTACGGGTTGGTGATATATCACCGCAGATATTATTGTGGATATTGGATCGCTGACTACCTCACTCATCTTTTAACCCCATCAGTATTTTATTTTCATCCAAGCTCCCGAACTCTCTGTATATTCTTACAGCAAGGGATAGGCCTACTGCGAGCGTGCTGACTGCGACAACTATTGCTGTGAGTATCAGAACATGGGGTAGAGGATTGACATAGGTAACCTTCTCACCTTCGATAAGTATTGGTGCGGTACCTCCGTGAATGTCTGCTATGGAGATATAGAAAAGGAAGATTGAGTATTGGAATACGCTCATGCCTATTAGTTTCTTGATTAGGTTGGATTTTCCTATCATTCCGTAGAAACCTATGGTCATCAAGGCGATGTATATAAGGTAGTTGTATTTTGTTAGGATGATTTCAACAACATCCACCATGCTAATCCCTCCCGTGAGCAAAGTCGTAGAATATGGAGAGCATGATTGCCATAACTGTAAGTCCAATTCCTATCTCTACCATCTCTATACCAAGCTCACTCGACTCTGCAGGCTCATGACCTATCGGAAGTGCTCCGTATTCNAAGTAGTTTCCCCCGAAGAACAGTGCGAAGAGTCCGACCCACGCATAGATGCTGACTCCTATGGATGCTATCAGCAACATAACTTTTATCGGAAAATCTCTTTTAGCTCTATCAAGTCCGAATACAACCGCGTAAAGTATAACTCCAGCTGCAAGCACAACTCCCGCCTGAAAACCACCACCCGGTCCCGATGAACCATGGGTGAGAACATACAACCCCCATAAGAGAATGAACGGAACCATGAATATCGCATTCGTTCTTAGGATTATCCCCCTTTTGATGGCTTTGCGGGTTTGTGTTCCATTTTCTTTACCATCAACTTTACCAACATCTGTCTTCATTCCCATACCCTCCTTATCAGGAGAATCACGGAGATTCCTGCNGTAAAAATGACCGTAACCTCTCCGAGGGTATCGTATCCTCTGTAGTTGGCAAGAATAGCTGTAACGATGTTCTCAACTCCAGTTTCCTCATATGATTTCTCTATGTATCTCGGAACTACATGCTGGTGATGGGGAGCGTTTGGATCGCCTATCTTCGGCATATCTGGAACTCCCACTGCAAGAATTGCGAAGAACACTATGCATGCGAGTATTGCCAAGTAGCTTCGTATGGGTGATTTAGTTTCCTCCTCTTCATGTCGGAGCGTTAATGAAACTACCGCAACAAGGAGGATTGTCGACACGCCTGCACCTACTGCTGCCTCTGTAAAAGACACATCCACTGAATTCAGCTCAAACCATATGACCGCGAGAATAAAGCTGTAGCCAGAGAATAGGATTATGGATTCAATTAGGTCTTTTGTTTGAATTGCTTTAACCGCAAGCAGGATTGCTACTGCGAGTAGCAGAATGTCAACCGCCAGAATCATCTATCTCTCCCTCTCTTTCTCAGCTCTCTCTTTCATCCACTCCTCTCTACTCCACTCCANCCATCCTTCGGTAGTCCACATTTTGTTCCCCGAATAGAACGATGCGTGAATTATCGCGTTCACTGCAACGGGTCCGGTGAAGAATACGAACAGCAAGATTAGAATAAGTTTGACTGTTACGAAGTCGAGTCCCTGATACACTATAACNCCGAAGAGAACGAGGGAAATCCCGAGAGTATCGCATTTTCCAGAAGCATGCATTCTTGAGTAGGTGTCCGGAAACCTCACGATTCCGAGCGAGCCCGTGATTATGAAGAACGATCCTCCTATCAGTGAGCAGATTATCACAATATACTTGATAAGGTCAACCAATGACACATCAATCATTCCGCAACCCTCCCCCTCTCGATGTAAACGCTTATCACGATGCTTCCGAGGAAGTTCAGTATGGCGTAGAGAAGGGCAATATCGAGAAAACTTGGTCTTTCAAAGACATAGGAGATGAGAACTATTAGCAGGATTGTTTTCGTTCCGATTGCATTTATCGCAACTATTCTGTCGAATACGGTGGGACCCTTAACAACCCTGTATATCACAAGTGAGAGCGTGATGAGGAGGATGTAAAGAAAGACATCAAACGGCACATCCATTCCGCTCATTCTCTCCTCTCCCTTTCGATCTCGCCGAAGATATATCCAACTCTCTCGGCCATTTCGCATGGAGTTTTCTCAAGTAGCGGTTCTGCATGCTCCTTAGCTAGGCAGTGGACATAGAATGTACCGTCTTCGTCGATATCTACTGTTATCGTTCCAGGAGTTAGGGTGATGGAGTTTCCAAGGGTCGTCATGGATAAATCTGACTTCAGTTTGGATGGAAAGCTGATCACTATCGGGTCTATTGGCATTGATGGGTGTAGAACCCTTTTTGCCACATCCAAATTCGCCAGAATTATCTGGTAAACCAGCCATGGAACATACAGCATGAACCTGATTGCAGTTCTTAATAAAGCATAAGGCTCCTTAATTGGTATGAACATTTCATGAAAGATATATGAGATTGCAAAGGATGAAATCAATCCGAGGATGAGATAAAACGGTAGAAATTTCCCTGAATTTAAAATCCAGAATATGTACAAGATTATGAAGGATATTATGAATGTAAAAATCCTTTTTTTCATACTATTCCTCCTTTTTCGGAAGTTTTTAATGAATTTCAAGAGCTTGTTATATTATTACTCTAAAAAATTTTCGGTTTTTATTGGAGTGAAATTTTTAGGTCTGTGNAAGGGGTTGTGAAAACTCATGGCACTTGTTCAATCCTATGCTGAGTTTGTACTATGCCTTTGGTGTTTTTTTGGTTCTTTATTTTTAAATCATAGGCTATTTCAGGGTATTGCGGTGAGGGTGAAAAACCATCAGGTGCGGAGTCTGACTAAATCGAATAATAAATCATTAACGATTGTTTTCTGTCCCGTTACTCCTCCCTCGTTACTCCCCAATTTTTATAAATACTGGCTTACAAAACTACTACCAGATGTTTATTGGGATTGATGTTGGGGGTACCAATACGGATGCTGCTGTTGTGGGTGAGGAGGAGATCGTATCTATAAAAGTCCCCAACGAAAAGGGTCTTGGGGCAATCTTTCGGGAGTTGAAGGGGTGGTTAAGTGATAGCAGGGTTGTGGTAAGCACATCTCTTCCTTTAAATCTCCTCTTAAGCAGGGCTGAGGAACATCCAACGTGTACAATTCTCGTTCCCGGCCCGGGTTTGAACTATCAGAGTTTCGGAAAAGTGGTTAGGGGTTTTGTGAATCACAGAGGAGATGTTGTGGAGGAGATAGATGAAAGCGAGGTTGAGAGCATCCTGAAGAATTCCAACTCCAAGAATGTAGCAATTGCATCTAAGTTTAGTGTTCGAAACTCTGAAATTGAGAGTAAAATAATGAATATAGCGGAGAGATTTTTTCCATCTTATTGTATATCACTCTCCCATCATGTCGGGGGGATGATTTACCCTTACAGAATTAACACGACAGTTGTTAACGCGAAAATAAGGGAAACCGTATTCTCTTTAACGGACACAATAAGGGAGTTCGTCAGTGAATTTTTTTACTACAAAGGGGATGGAGGAATCATCCCGTACCAAATCGCTCTTAACAATCCATCTGAACTGTACAACTCCAGTTCTGCAGCAGTTGCAATAGGAGCCTTTTTCCTAACGAGGGAGAAAGACGCTCTCGTGGTGGACATTGGTGGAACAACAACGGATTTCGTTATGATTGAAGATGGAGTGCCGAAAATCCTTGACTGTGTGGAGATTCTCGGAAAGAAGACTCTTGTTAGGTGTGTTGACTCCTTCTCAATTCCCTTTGGTGGTGACTCCGTTGTTGAGGATGGTGTATTGAAACCCCTCAGAAGGGGAAAATCCATTGCGTTTGGTGGGGAAAACTTAACCCTGACAGATATGCTAAACGCTGAGGGATACGAGATTGGGGACTACGAGTCTTCAAGGAAGGCGGTAAATGCCTCCGGTGCAAATCCAGAGGNTATAATAGAGAGGTTCGTGGATATGGTTTCGAAGTCGGTGGATTCAGTGGATGCTGAAAGGGTTATTTTAACGGGATACCTCGCTGAATATCTTTCGGAAACGATCTCCAAGAAAATTAAGGTGAATACGATTGTTCCGGAACACAGCTCTGCTGTGAATGCGGTAGGAGTGGCGGTTTCGAGAGTTAGCCTGACTTTGTATGTTAGGTTCGATACCGAAACGGACAGAGCTATCTACAACGGTGTGGTTGAGAAAAGCCCGTTCCCACAGGCGAGTTTACCATCGGATGATGAGATGGTGGAAAAGGCTGAGGAAAAACTTATTTCAGTTCTCAGTGAATACGGATATATTGAGGAGAGTGTGAAGTTGATTTATTTCAACTCCTATACGGTTGTCAGAGGTGGCATAAAGCGGGGAAAAATTGCGGATATAATCGTACAGGTGGAACCGGGTGTCAGNAGGGAACTTTTGGATATGTAATTGGTGCAAGACAACTCGAAACTTGGGGTGAGGGAACAGAGGTAAGAATTATGAAAACGGGAATAGTGTATCACGAGAAGTATTTGGATCATGAACAATCTCCGACACACCCTGAGAGGAAGGAGAGGTTAGCCTACACTATGGATCAGTTAATTGAGGAGGGAATTTTCGACAACCCATCGATAAAATTAGTCGAGCCGTATTCGGCGACGATAGATGATGTTCTTGAGGTTCACACCAAGGAATATGTGGAGTTCCTCATGAGGGAGAGCAAGAAAGGGGGTTTCATAGACTGGGATACCAACATTCCCGTCGGTGTTTTTGAAATAGCCATGCTGTCTGCCGGAGGGGCAATTAGAGCGGGAGAGGTCGTTCTGGAAAGAGAGGTCAAGAATTGCTTTGCAATGATTCGCCCGCCNGGGCATCATGCCAAACCCTACATTGGAGCGGGATTCTGCTATCTCAACAACATGGCAATAATGGTGAGATGGCTTCAGAAGAGAGGGATACGGAGGATCATGATTCTCGACTGGGACGCGCACCATGGGGATGGAACTCAGGAGATATTTTACGATGACGATAGCGTTCTCTTCATCTCCACACATCAAATGCCCCTCTACCCCGGTACGGGTTTTCCTTATGAGTGTGGAACTGGGCGGGGTGAGGGATACACGATAAACATTCCTCTACCCCCCGGCACATCCGATGAAGGATACATGATGGTTCTGGACGAGATAATTAAACCGGTAGCAGAGGAGTTCCAGCCCGAGTTCATTGCGGTTTCAGCGGGACAGGATAATCACTTTACTGATCCTATAACTGGGCTCGCGTTGACCGCGAGAGGGTATGCGGAGATTATGAGGAGTACNGTAGAGCTATCTGAGAAATACTGTGATGGCATGCTTGTAGCAGTTCTTGAAGGAGGGTACAGCGTTGAGTCTGCTCTCCCGTACACGAATCTTGGTATAATCTCTGCGATGGCTGGGCTGGATCTGTCATGCATAAGGGAACCGCTCAACTATCTTCCAGAGCTTAAGTTCAGAAGAAAGGAGAGTGCACTAATAAAGCTTGAAAGGAACATAGATGAGGTAAAGAAGGTGCACTCGAGATACTGGAAATGCTTTTCCTGAGGGCTGAGGAAGGGATAGCCATGATGTCGGCTGTTGACATTCGAGCAATTACCAAAGAGCTTCAGGTGCTTATAGATGGTCGAATCGATAAAATTTACCATCACCCTCCAGACGAGATAAGGATACGGGTTAGAAAACCACATGAAAAGTTTGAGTTCATTCTGGAAGCTGGGAAGAGAATTCATTTAACGAGGTTTCCTAAGCAAGCCCCCCGCTTTCCATCTTCGTTTGCCATGCTTCTCAGGAAGCATCTTGAGGGTGGAAGAATAAAAGAAATATATCAGCATGATTTCGACAGGATCGTTTTCATAAGGATTCAGAGAGAGGAGGAGAAGTTGATTGTTGGGGAGTTCTTCAAGAAAGGAAATGTAATACTCTGTGATCAGAATTTAAGGGTTATTATGCCTTTAAAACCGTTTTTTAAACCCGNAGAGACATACAAGCTACCGAAACCCCAGCTTAGCCCGTTTGATTTGAAAATAGAGGATCTCGACTTCGATGATGATAGAGAGGTGGTCAGGGTTTTAGCGACCAAACTCAGTGTTGGAGGGCAGTACTCTGAAGAGATATGCTTGAGAGCAAAAATCGACAAGAAAAAACCCTTTAGCGAGTTGAGTGATGATGAAAAACAAAGAATTCTCGAAAGCATAAAGGAGTTGTTCGGAGAAGTAGAGAAAGGTGACTTTAGACCACACATTCTTCTTAAAGGTGGTGAGTATGTCGATTTTCTGCCGGTGGAGCTTGAGATACACAAGGAATTCGAGAAGAGGTATTTTGAGGATTTTAACTCGGCGGTTGACGAGTTTTTCTCCAAGAGAATAGCTGAGGAGGATGAAAAGAGAGAGATAGTGGATAAAACTGTAGAAAAAATCAAGAGACGGCTTGAGGAGCAGGTTTCAGCTAAGGAGAGGTTTGAGAAGGAGNTGAGATTGTACAGAATGAAGGGAGATTTGATATATGAAAATTACCGGATGGTGGAGCAGGTTATCTCCAGCTTTTCGAGGGCAAGAGAAACTAAATCATGGGATGAAATAAAAAACATAATCAAAGGGAACGATGGACTTAAAAAGCTCGTTAAGGGTGTGAACCCTGCCAACAANAGTATCGAAGTTGAGATTGGAGGGGAAAGAATCGAGCTATTCTTGGACAAGACCCCTCCCCAAATTGCGGACATGTACTATGAAAAAGCTAAGAAGATAAAGCAAAAGTTTGAAGGGGTTCTTAAAGCAATTGAAAAAACTAAAGAGGATCTAAGGAATGCGGANTCTAAGATCAAGTTCGAGTCAAGTGTCAGAATATCGAGAAGAAGAGAGTGGTATGAGAAGTTTAGATGGTTTTTCACATCAGAGGGGTTTCTTGTTATAGGCGGAAGAAATGCGAAGATGAACGAGGAAATAGTTTCCAGATATATGGAGAAGAAGGATTTGTTCTTCCACACTCAAGTTCCCGGTGCACCCGTGACTGTACTCAAAAACGGGATGGAAGCCGGAGATATAAGTAAAATGGAGACAGCACAGTTTGCAGCAACNTACTCAAGTTTGTGGAAGGATGGAAAGTACAGCGGGGAGGTTTACTATGTCACTCCTGAGCAAGTAAAGAGAAGTGCGAAAGCTGGAGAGTATCTACCCAAGGGAAGCTTTTACATCGAGGGGAAGAGAAATTATGTTTCAGCAACCGTTTCATGTGCTGTTGGGGTTGATTTGAAGAACCTCAGGGTTTTTGGAGGCCCTCTGAGTGCTGTTAAGAAGTACTGTGACTACTATGTTGAGGTCGAGATCGGAAATGAAAGTCCAAACGATGTTTCTGTAAAGATAGCGGTAAAACTTGTTTCTATGGCTAAGGATGAAGAGAAGCATCTTGTTAGAGCTATAGTAACTCCTGATGAGGTTATGAAATTTTTGCCTCCCGGAAGATCGAGGATAAAGGATTAAAGCCCCCCCTCAAAACAGGCATTGAGGTCGGGGTGTCCAGTAAACTATTTATGCAAACAAATACGACTCTGCTCCATGACACTTCCAAAACTCGTAAAGGATTACCTCAGCAAGCTAAAAGAACTAAGGGCTCTGGAGAAAGATCCGTTTAGGATAAAAAAATTTGAGAAGGACTCTTACACTTTACATATCGTTGAGAAGTTCTCAAATCTCTCTGCGGGAGAGGAGACCGATTACGAAGTGAAAGTAGCTGGGAGAATACTATCCAAAAGAAAGCATGGAGGAGTTATTTTTGCGGATCTAAGGGATGAAAAAGGGAGAATACAACTAGTATTTCGTAAAGATTATACNTCAGACTTCAAGCTGATGAGATTGGTTGATAGAGGAGATATTGTAGGAGTAGAGGGCGTGGTTATTAAAACTAAAAAGGGTGAATTGAGTGTGCTTGTAAAGAAGTGGATTGTGCTGTCTAAGGCGTTGAGACCTCTGCCTGATAAGTGGCATGGACTCGAAGATGTGGAAACAAGGTACAGGCAGAGGTATGTAGACTTCATAATGAATGAGGACAGTAGAAGGACATTTTATACGATCAACAAGGTAATGCATCTGATAAGGAGCTANCTGAATGAAAACGATTTTGTTGAGGTTTATACACCAATTCTGCAACCNGTTTACGGTGGAGCTTTCGCAAGACCATTCGAAACATATCATCACTATCTTGAGGAAAAAATGTACCTCAGGATTGCTCCAGAGCTGTATCTGAAGAAGTTGCTTGTTGGTGGTTTTGAAAGGGTTTACGAGTTTGCTCCGTGTTTTAGAAACGAGGATGTTGACAGCCTTCACAATCCNGAGTTCGTACAGCTTGAATTTTACTGGGCCTACATCGAACTAACTCAGCTGATGGACTTCCTCGAAGAAATGTTCCGGTATGTAGTAAAGAATTCTGTAGGAGATTTGAGGGTGGAGTATCAGGGCAAAACAATTGATTTCAGTAAGCCGTGGAAGAGAATGAGGATGGTGGATGCGATAAAGGAATTTGGAGGCGTAGATGTAGAGGAGATGGATGATGAAGAACTTAAGTCTCATGCAAAAGAGCTTGGAATTGAGGAAGAAAGGAGAGGAGACATAATAGAGAAGTTATTCGACCATTATGTGAAGGGGAATATAGTAGATCCCGTATTCATCACACATTTTCCCTTAGACATTTCCCCGCTTGCAAAGAAAATCGACGGTTATGCTGACAGGATGGAGCTGTATATCGCGGGAATGGAGGTAGCTAATGGGTTCTCTGAGTTGAATAACCCGATCGAACAGTACAAAAGATTCAAAGAGGAAGAGGAGCTGAGGAAGAAGTCTGAGAAGAAGGAGCTTGAAACCATGCCGATGGACAAGGATTATGTAAGAGCTTTGGAATACGGCATGCCACCCGCGAGTGGTGTAGGGATAGGATTAGGGAGACTGTTCATGATCTTATGCAACAAACCAACACTTAGGGAAGTTATAGCGTTCCCGACTCTTGCAAAAGAGGAGGAAATCGAGGTTATACCTGACATCTATCCTGAGGTACTTGAATGGTATGAGTAGAGATATTTGAGCGGAGAGTAGGGTTGTATAAAAGTAAAAGGAGGTTGTATAAAAGTAAAAGGCAGG
>MTMT01000083.1 GCA_002010195.1 Archaeoglobus sp. JdFR-32 | reverse complement strand
CGATGCTGTGTTTATCGACCACTATTCCTCTCTCAAAGGTTATTCTCTCTCCAGTTTCTATCATTGCTTTTGTCATCCACTCTATCTCGTCGAAATCCATTCCATTAACAAAGTTTGCAAGAACGAAAGCGGTTAGCTCAACATCACCGAGAATGTTCGAAACCGTATCCCTGATTATAGCTCTTATCTCTTCCTTATTGAGCCTCTCACCCTCAAGTTTTTTCCTTATATATGCGGAGGATTCCGGTTTGGGGACAGGTACTACCTCAACCTCATCTCCCTCACCAACATTTATTTGTTCCGCATACTCCTTCGATAGAGCTAAAACACCTTTTTCAACGATGCCGTACGATGTTTGAACCTCTGCTGTGCAGAAGGATTTTCCCTTACAAATTCTCACTCTCTCTCCTTCAAGTAAGCCAAGCTCCTCAGCATCAGATTTATTTATTATAACACTCTTCTTTATGCAATAGGGTATGACAGTTACACGCATAATTATAATACCCTCACAGGTTTTTTAATATTTTTGTAAGATACTTGGTAATACTTTCAATATGTAGCAATACTAATTAAAATTTTTCAAAAAATTCATGATAGATTGAGGATCCATCATGCAAGAATCGCCATACNATACAAGAATTCCCCCATCCACTACTAAAGTTTGAAATCCCTCTTTACCTCCTTCGACTTCAGTATCTTGTATCCCAAATTCGATATTTCAGAGAGCATAGCCTTAATATCCGAGGTCGTAGACTTCTCATCAATTACGATCGTATTCGTTTTAGTTACCTCTAAGGCTTTGAGAATGAACTCCTTCGTTAAATGAGGGAATGTATATTTCGCAAAGCTATGTCCAAATGTGAATGTGGTTCCGAGAATTATTTCCGTCTGCCTCGGAGCATAATGCGTTCCCCCAATGCTTACCGCCACATCCCAATCATCCCTTTTCGAATTTATCGCAGTCAGGATGGATTCCGCAACTATTAGCCCTGCGGTCTCATCTCTCCACTCTTCCTCCGTTGAGCCGATCTCGTAAAATGCAGATGGTGTGCTTATCTCTGACGGTCCGTGGTGTGTTACCTCCATCGTAAACTCAAACTCAGGTTTTCTATCAAGTCTCTCCTTGAGAGCGAGAACATAGTTCTTCATCGTTATTGGGTCTGGTTCTGCAAGCGAGAACTTTCTACCCCCAAAATCAGCTGTGGCAATGTTCCCGCTCACATGTACGGTAAAGATTTTTCTACCATCTTTGCTCCTATGCCGAGATGCAAATATTATTCTGCTAAAATCCAGATACTTTTTTAGTTTCTCATCCAGATAATCGGAGTATATTAGTGGCCCTTCAATTTCAATTATTGAGATCTTCTCCCCTTCATAAAACTCAAAACCTTCAACCTTTCTTTTATCAAAATCCACCAAAGAGAGCAGATTATCCCTTATGTTCAAACCAGCAACATCTTGTTTGCTAACCACGACGAGGTGCATGAAACTCAATGGCTGGGTGGTTTAAAAATGGTTTGGGTTGCCAAGGTTTGAACCTGCTAAGTGTTCAAAACCAGAAACTATGCTTACAGAGCCACGAAAAACGAGTTCAGGAAACATAAAAGCAATCTCCTGAAAAGATCTTTTTTCTCTTTCCATCGGATTCTACCACCAATCCACCATCTATATCCATATCTACCGCTTTTCCCTTGTAAACTACTTCCCCCACCTTAACCTCCACATCCTTGCCGAGGGTGTCCGAGAGGTCTATCCACCTCTCCCTTATTTTCTCCCACTTTCCATCGACTAATAGCCCGTAGTAGTCCGCAAACTTTTCAACGACTCGAGAGAAGACATCTATCCTCCTCACACCTTTGTCTATCTCCCTAAGACTTATTGCAATACCTTCCAACTCCTCGGGAATCTGATTCTCGACATTTATCCCAATCCCCACTATTATCGAAAACCTCTCTAACTCACCCGATAACTCGGAAAGTATTCCACAGACCTTTTTTCCCCCTATCAAAACATCATTAGGCCATTTAATTCTTGCAGAATACTTTCCCAGTGCTTCAGCAACACTCACCCCTGCGGTGAGGGTTACCTTGGGTATATCATCAAAGGATATATTCGGCTGGAGAACCATCGAAAAATATAGTCCCCCTTTCTCGCTAAACCACCTTCTTCCAAGCCTCCCCCTGCCAGATGTTTGTTTTTCCGCAACCACAATTGTGTTTGGCTCAAAGTTTTTTGCTCTTAGATTTGTTGAGTCCGTTTCCGGATAATAGTAAAGAGTTTTGAATATGCTAAATTTCCTCAAAATTTTAAAGCACGATACAGGATTGAACTCAGGTATTCTTCTTATCTTGTAACCGAGTTTTTTTCTGCTGTCTATTTCGAAACCTAACTCCCTAAGCTTCTTTATCCTCTTCCATACAGAGTTTCTTGATATGCCAAACTTTTTCGCTATCTCCTCTCCGCTCATCCAATCGGATATGAATTCAACAAGAGATACATCCTCCTCATCGATTCTGAAGGGATACACTCGGATCACCCTTCACACCCAGCATACCACCAGACAAACATCCCTCAGAACCACCTTCTTTTCTTATCCTCCAGACTCCAAGTTAGCTCTCCATCCGCTTCTACTTCCTCTTTAACTTTTGGCACCATCCTCAGGGTTGCCATCGTCTGGAAGAGAATTGCCACACTCCAAACCAGTGTCACCCAGTAAAACCACCATCCCCCACCCGTCAGAAAGTCAATTACGAAAAGTATTAAGTTCATAAGGAGAAACAATACAAAATGAAATCTCAATGCCATCCAGTAAAATTCTTGCATAAATTTAATCTGTGGGTTTAAAGATAACTTTTTCTAAATTCCCATGATTGAGTGTAGTGTCGGTGATCGAATGCAATACAATGAAATTCTTGATGAAATGTTGAAAGGTTTGGATGTCATCCAATCCAACGACCTAATTCAACACAAACCACTCTGTGTAGAGGTAAAAGAGGGGTGATAAATTGATGAACTTAAACGATGATGCAGATGAGCGGAGTGACGAATCCAGCAAATCGAACAGTAGAGATGCAAAGCAGGATGAGGGTGCTGGAGGCCACAATGACTTCAACCACAGAGAGAAAGACTACACGAAAATTGCAAGATTCATTTCGGAGATCGGTAGTTTGAAAAATATTCCAAGATCTGGATGGCTAAAAATCGGTATAAAGAATCCTGAATCAGTTGCGGAACACTCCATGAGGTCTGCAATCATTGCATTCATAATAACCATGCTTGAGACCGGTAGTTTCGATAAATCCGTGAGATCCGCATTCTTTTCATTAATCCACGACATCCACGAATCAAGAGTAACAGACTTGCACAAACTCTCAATGAAATACATTCGGGTTGAGGATGCCAAAGCCAAAACCGAGCAGAGAGAACTGCTACCGGACTTCATAAGGAGGGCCATTGATGAGAGAAGATACTTAGAGTGCTTACCATTCATCGAAGATGCGGACAAGCTTGAGCTTCTATTTCAAAGCGTTGAATACACAGATGTAAGTTCATACGCAACAGAGTACACAAAGAACATCAAATTTCAAACCGAATCTGCCAGAAAAATCGCCGAAAGTGTTAAAAAAATAAAACCATGGTGGATTTACCTTGAATAAACCAAAGTTTCTCTGCGACAGGATGCTCGGAAAACTCGCAACATGGTTGAGGATTTCTGGTTACGATACAGTATATGTTGGGGATCTAAAGCTTAACAACAGAAGAAAGGAAGACACATTCATTCTAAACAGCTTTAAGGACAGAATACTCCTCACAAGAGACAGAGAATTGTACAACAGATGCATTTCATCCCGTAGAGATGCGATTTTCATAAAATCGGACTCTGTAGAAGGTCAAATAAGAGAGATGATCGAGCTTGGCTTCGACTTTCAGATTGTAATGGATAGGTGTAGCGTCTGCAATTCACCGCTGAGAAAACCTTCAGAGAATGAGACAATGAGAGTTTTAAGAAGAGAGCGTATCGAAGAAGACTTAAGAGAAAGGTATGAACTCTGGTATTGTGAGAAATGTGATAAGCTGTATTGGATGGGTGGACACTGGAGGAATATGGTTGGGTTTCTTGACAGAATTTATAGTTAACTCTGCTTGGCATTAAAACGAAGAGTACCCCGTAAAACATTATAAGTTTCCAATGGAGATTCTACATGCTCATATATTCTGGAAATTGGCTTAAAATCCACACCATAGTAAAAAATAAGTTCCTGTATTATGTCCTCCAGCAAATTTATGGAAAAAAGTGCGAATCTCGTTTCCTCAATANGAGATTTATCCAAATCTGATATATACAAGNCATTATTCTGAGAATATTTGTTGATCAGACCTAACAATACTCTTATTTTCTCCTTAAGAACATATAACTCGTTAGATTCAAGTTTATCTATCTTTGAATACAAAAAATCAAGAGAATAACACAGTTTAGCAATTTCTTTCAATTTAAGATCATCATTGACATAAGACAAGAGGTAAACCAACCACATATTCTTATTTTCCGGCACACGATATATATGATCCAGAATAAAACAAACCCTAAAGAAGCTCTCAAGATTTTTAGGCAATATTTTTACAATTTTATTTTCATCAACAACTCTTTGAACAAGATTTGACAGCTCTTCTTTCCATATTTCTATCAACTCATGCTGGAACTCAAGAATATAATTCTTCGCATCAATTAGTGCAATAATTTCTTCTAATTTTTCATCATATTTAAACTGCTCAAGAAATACATCTTTTGGGACACGGTATGCTTCTCTATTTCCCCATGCAGGTACAGAGCCAGATATACTATTCTTAAATATCCATTTTGGCGTTAAAAATGCATACTTAGAGCTTGGTTTTAAGATATACAGGAATATACGATCCTCATGCGGTCTTCTCTCTCCTTTAACTTTTCTTGCAACCTTAGAAATTTTAAAGTCAAAATACTGTAAATCCTCTCTATCGGCATACTGAAACTCTATTTTCAATTCAGTGTCCAACCCTTTCACAATAAAATCAGGTTCTCTTGATATTCCTCCTTGCCTTAAAAACCATAAAAATTTAATCTCCACCGTATTTTTCTACCTTTATATTGCCATAACCGAGTTCTCTCTCCAACTTTTCCTCAATCCACTCCCTAATTTCAAGCTCCGCAATAGCCTTTTTCTTCATATCTCTCCGATACTCGAGATAAGTTCTAGCCTTTATATCACTACTTTGAGCGTAAATCATCTTTGCATCTTTTTTCATTAATTAACCCCCTAACAGTGAATCTAAATTAGAGATGTCTGAAAAGATTTGATTTTCTTTATGGCTTCCAATGCAATCTCAGGGTTTATCTCATAACCTATTCCATTTCTTCTTAAATCTCTCGCAACGACCAAAGTCGTTCCCGAGCCCAGAAAAGGATCCAATATCGTTTCACCAATATAGCTATAGGCTTTTATCAATCGGTAGGGCAGTTCATACGGGAAAGGTGCTGGATGATCTCTATTATCTCCGCTTCCCTCCGGTTTCATCAACCATACATCACTTTTCTTTATTGAAATCCAAAAATCTTTGTCCAACAAGGATGCTTTTTTCTGTTCATCGGTCAAGTGGGCGTATTTTTTGTATCCTCTTGGTGCAGGTTTTTCAAATTCAAGAATAAATTCGTGAGCATAATTAATCAATATGTTTCCGGGGTACGGAAATGTCCCAAAATGTGCCCTTACAGAATTCGTTTTATGCCAAATGATTTCTCGTTTGAAGATGAACCCGATTTCCTCACACAAATCAATAGTCTTCCCCACAATATTCAAACTCCTAAAACCAGATTTTGTCCTAACAGGTAGGTTCATTATATTAATAAATGCTTTTCTTCCTGGCTGAAGAATCCTAAAAACTTCTTTCCACACTATGCCTATTTCCTTCAACCATTCATCTAACTCATGAATATTTCCTAAGTCCCCCGGAATTGGATTCTTTGAATACATTTTTGCATTAAAATAAGGTGGAGATGTGACCATAAGATGTACTGAATTGTCCTCTATTTCAGACATGTTTTGGGCATTCTTAACAACAACTTTCTGAAGTGTGTTGTTTACTTCTATTTCATTACACTCCTCAATATCAACTTCACCATTACCTCTTCCCTCTGAAAAATGCTTCAGATCTGATAAATCAAACCTGTACTGTCCACTTGCAGACCTATATGCCTTTATTTTCCCTTTTGATACGAATCTATGCAATTCTCTAACAGATATGCCAAGATACTTAGATGCCTCAACTGCTGAAAGGTAACTTCTGTTCTTATAATCTTCCACTGTCTCTACTCCATCTTACATTCATTCCCCAAAAAATATTAAATTTTTGTTGCAGAACCAATGAATATTTAAATATTCTCCAAAACTGCCGATACAATACCGGAGATTTGGTTTTATCTCAACTTTACCACAAGCTATATATATCAATTATTAACACCATTGACTTGCCGACGGCCATAGGATCGGGGGAAACACCCGGACCCATTCCGAACCCGGAAGTTAAGCCCCGTTCCGTTCCGTGCTGTACTGTGTTCCGAGAGGGCACGGGAACCACGGAAGCTGTCGGCTTTTTCAGATTAATTCTTTTATGACTTTTATTCATGATGCTTATTCATGATGCCCATGTATATGGATGTGTTTTTATGTATCCAGAATGGCATTCGGTGAGTATCACCCAACTCACGAAAAGGCAAAATTTTTAATCTGTTTCGCTAAATTTACTCTTCCATGCTCACTCCAGATATCTATGGGGGCATTCTCGCAATAACTTCATCCTTTTTCTGGGCAGTTGGGGCTACGGTTTACAAAAAAGGTCTTGAAACTACTGATATCTGGTCTGGAAACTTTATGAGGACGGGTTTCACCGCATTAGGATTTCTGGTTGTAATGCTACTAAACGGGAGCTTTTTAGGATCCCTGCTATCTCTAACACCGGTATTGTCCCTGTGGATCTTCATTTCTGCTTTTTTTGCATTCTTTGCAGGAGATCTGCTTTATCTTGCATCCTTAAACGAGATCGGGGTGTCAAGAGCGGTTCCGATTAGCTCAACCTACCCTCTCTTTGTTGCGCTTTGGTCNATTATCGTTTACAACAAAGAGATCGGAGTTCTCCTCATAGTAGGCACCATGCTGATAATCTTCGCCATTAAGCTAATCTCCGAGGATGAAGGATATCCCATCTCGAAAAAAGGTGTTCTGCTTGCAATCTCAGCATCAATTTGCTGGTCGGTTAGCATCACGATACTTGAGTACCTAACACTCTACCTCCCTTCCGAAGCGGTTGCAGGGTTTAGATTTGCCATTGCATCATTCCTCGTAATGTTCATCGCATTCAGAAAGGGCTTGAAAGTAGACAGGAACTCCGTAATATGGATCGGTTTGGGAGGCATGATAGTGCTCGTAGTAAGCAACTATACATTCGTTGAGGCTATAAGAATTGCGGGCTCGGAGAAAGTCGCTCCAATCTCTTCAACATATCCGGTTATCTCAGCCTTCCTTGCAGGCTTCTTCCTTAAGGAGAGTTTGACACTACGGGTTGTTTCAGGAACACTTCTCTCCTTCCTCGGAGTTTTAGTTGTGGTTGCAAGCTAATCAGGCTCAGACCTTGTCAACGGAGTTGCCTCCACGCCACAGCCTTAAGAAGTCCAAGAAAATGCACTTCGTAGTATTACGGATGTGACATCTGATCTTTCTGCTGATAAACCCACCGCTATACTGTCCCGCAAAGAACATCATGAAAAATAGAGGTATGTAGCTCAAAGGAGAGGCTGACAGCAGGCGAACGAAAACTATGATGGGCACAGGAAGGTGGATCGAGATGAACCACTCTTTGGAGAACTTCCTGCATCCCTGCCTCCAGTAACCGAAAGGTATGTTTACGAAGTATGTGAACGCAAATGCGGTTAGGATATTCATTGCCATCTCTTCTCCACCAATATCAATCTCCTACCAAGGATGCTAAAAATTTTACTAATACCAGCCAAGTCTGGTTGAATGCCACGAAAACATGCTACCAACACCACCACACCACACATACCACAAAAAGTCTTTTATTTTCTGAGGGTTCTAAGCAGAATAAGGTGAGATTATGGGTGTACTCTGGTTCAATGAAATTGGTAAAAACGATATTCCTCTTGTTGGTGGTAAAGGTGCCAACCTCGGAGAGATGTTTAGAATTGAGATTCCTGTCCCAAACGGTTTTGTAATCGACAGTAAAACCTACAGAGAGTTTATCGAAGTTACCGGACTAAAAACAAAAATAGAGGATGAACTAAAAGGCCTTAATGTTGAAGATACTGATGTTTTAACATCCGTATCACAAAAAATAAGAAGTCTTATCGAATCCACACCCATTCCAGACGAGATAGCAAAAGAGATTCTCTCAGCATACAAACAACTTGAAAAGGAGGAAGGAAAAAAAGTTTTTGTTGCGGTAAGAAGTTCTGCTACCGCGGAGGACTTGCCGGATGCGAGTTTTGCGGGACAGCAAGACACATTCCTCAATGTTCAGGGGGATGAACTCATAGAATATGTTAGAAAATGCTGGAGCAGTCTTTACACCCCAAGGGCAATTTACTATCGTGTCCAGAAGGGATTTAGGCATGAGGATGTTAGCATAGCGGTTGTCGTTCAAAAGATGGTGAACAGCGAGAAAAGCGGGGTTATGTTTACATCCCATCCCGTCACGGGAGAGCGAAAAACCATCATCGAAGCTGTCTTCGGTCTCGGTGAGGCGATTGTGAGCGGGAGAGTGACCCCCGACACATACGTCTTCGACAGNGAGACAAGGGAGATAGTTGACATCAAAGTTGGAGAGAAGACGATGATGATCACAAAGAGAGACGGCAAAACCGTTGAAGTGGAGCTTGATGTGGAGAAAGCCAATCAGAGGGTGCTATCAGATGATGAGATTATCAAGCTCGTGGAGTTCGGAGAGATAATCGAGAACCACTACGGCACCCCTCAAGATGTCGAATGGGCAATAGAAGATAATAGAATATATATCGTCCAGTCAAGACCCGTTACAACAATAAAGAAAAAAGATGAGGTTTCCGAAGAGGTCGAAGGAGAGATTATCGTCAGAGGATTGGGAGCATCTCCCGGAATCGGCTCTGGAGTTGTTAAAATAATAGGAAGCGAGAAGGAGATTTCAAAGGTTCAGGAAGGAGATGTTCTCGTTACAACCATGACCACTCCAGACATGGTTCCCGCGATGAGGAGAGCTTCCGCGATCGTAACAGATGAGGGTGGTATGACGTGTCACGCAGCGATTGTATCGAGGGAACTAGGGGTGCCTGCGGTAGTTGGAACGAAAGATGGAACAAAGATCCTCAAAGAGGGAATGAAGGTAACAGTTGATGGAGAGAAGGGTGTTGTTTACCTCGGCATACTGAAGACCGAGAAGAAAGAAGAGAAGACCATAGAGTACTCTGCACCACTAATTACAGCAACAGAGGTAAAGGTCAATGTATCCATTCCAGATGCCGCCGAAAGGGCTGCAGCAACTGGTGCAGATGGCGTAGGATTGTTCAGAATTGAACACATGGTTTTGGGACTTGAGAAACATCCGATGAAGTACATAAGAGATGGAGAGATGGACAGGTATGTGGATGCTCTGTACAGAGAAATAAAGAAGGTTCTAAAGGCATTCTATCCCAAACCCGTGTGGATAAGAACCCTCGATGCACCAACCGACGAATTCAGAGCTATGGAGGGTGGAGAGGATGAGCCCATTGAGGCAAATCCAATGCTCGGTTTCAGAGGAATCAGAAGAGATCTACGCGAAGAGGAGCATTTGAGGGCAGAGTTTAAAGCAATAAAGAGGCTTATAGACGAGGGACTAACGAACATAGGAATAATGCTACCCCTCGTCTCCAATGTCGAGGAGGTCAGAAAAGCTAAGAGGATTCTAATTGACGAAGGCATACCCTTGGATAAAATTGAGTTCGGCATAATGGTTGAGACTCCCGCATCAGCATTAATAATCGAAGACCTCGTGAAGGAAGAGATTGACTTCGTGTCGTTCGGAACGAATGACTTGACCCAGTACACTCTCGCAGTTGACAGAAACAATGAAAATGTTGCCTACCTATTCGATGAGACTCATCCCGCAGTTTTGAAATTGATAGAGCATGTGATAAAGGTTTGCAAGAAGCACGGTGTAAAAACATCAATTTGCGGTCAGGCGGGGAGCTATCCACATGTTGTTGAGAAGCTCGTGGAACTCGGGATAGATAGCGTATCAGCAAACCAAGATGCGGTTAGAGCAGTTAGAGAGACGATATATCGGGTTGAGAAGAAGATTATGCTTGAAAAACTCAGAAACCTTTAATTTTTCATATAGATGGCTTTATGCAATCCATTCTGGAGAGAATTGAGTTTGACTTCCTCTTTTCCGAACTCAGGAAAAAAGGGGCAAAGAAAATAGGGGTTCAACTACCTGATGGCTTAAAGCATAAGAGCAAAGAGATTGTAAGGAGGATCGAGGAGAGAGGTTACGAGGTTATAGTGTCCGGTTCATCATCCTTCGGAGCGTGTGATGTTGATTTACAACTTAAAGAGGAGGTTGATGCTCTCGTTCATTTAGCTCACACTCCGATTTTCGAAACGGATGAGGTTATCTATGTGCCCTATTTCTACGATTATTCCTTCGAGAACATTGAGCAATATCTCGACGAAATTGAAGAAAGAGAGATAGCTCTTGCAGGAACCGCACAGTACGCATGGAAATTCGATGAATTTAAAATCTTTCTAGAAAATAAGGGATTTAATGTATTCTTGGGAGAACCAAAAGGAAGAGTAAAGCTAAAAGGACAGATATTGGGTTGTAATTTCTCAGTTTTGAGAGATACAAACTTAAAAGGAAGTTACTCAACACTATTCATAGGAGACGGCTTGTTCCATCCCAAGGGAGTTGCCATGTACACTGAAAGGANGGTCTACCAATACAGCCCCCTGAACGACGAATTCAGAATAATTGACGAAGAAGAGATTGAAATGTTCAGAAAGGAAAGATACATTCAGATATCTAAAGCAATTAACAATTTAAGAGATGGTGTCGGTATAATCGTGTCTTCAAAGCTTGGACAAAAAAGATTGGAGCTCGCTGAGAGAATAAGGCTCGAGATAATTAATAAGGGTTATTACGCGGATGTGCTTTTCTTCGATGAGATATCCCCCGAAAAAATCATGAACTTCTCCTACGGCGTGTATGTCAACACAGCATGCCCAAGAATAACATACGAGGACTTTACAAGGTATTCAAAGCCGATTATATCNCCCACCGAGATTAGGATGATTCTCGGAAAGATCAACTTCGAGAGACTCGTACTCGACGAGTTGCGTTGAACACATCTCATGAAATGTATAAAAGATAGTACTTATTCAAACTAAAACTTATAAAAATATATAATATTTTAGCTCAAAAGAAATAATTATCAAAAACTACAAATCGTAAAATTCAAAGTTATTTTTGAGTTTTCTCTGTCGATTCAAGTCTATCACACCCAACGACTTTCGAGATGTCGGAATCAAAAAACATTAACAAAAAATTTAAGTTCAGACAATTCTCAAAAAACATCATTATCATTAACAGAAAGCCTTAAATTATAATCACGATAACATCAAA
>MTMT01000013.1 GCA_002010195.1 Archaeoglobus sp. JdFR-32 | reverse complement strand
TTTTTTTTTGCTTTATTTTTTTGCTCTACTCGATTCAACTTCACTCATCAAACTTAAAGTTTTGTGTTAAATTTTTGCGTTATTTTTACGCACCTTCTATCTCTCGGCAATGCGTAGGGGTGTTCGGAGATGTTGATAATGTTTCAGGTGGCTAGCGATGTTCAGGGAATAAGGTAAAATTTAATATGGCATGCCTTATCTTAAAACATTTTGTGCACGAAATGAGCTTTGCAAGTGTGATTGTGGAGAATGCATTAAGGGTTGCGGAGGAGAATGGGGCAAAAAAGGTAAAATCCGTCACCGTTGTTGTTGGAGAACTGTTGTTGATAAATCCAGATCAACTTGAGTTCTGCTATCAGGTTGCATCACAAGGCACCATCCTTGAAAACTCTAGAATAGAGATTGAGGTTGCTAAAGCCGATATTTCGTGTGTAAATTGTGGGAAAAAATACTCTCAGCCAATTTATCTCTGTGAGGACTGTGGTGGTTTCGTCTCCGTGAAGGGTGGAAAGGAAATGATTCTCAAAAAAATAGAAATAGAAAATCGAGATGGTGGTTAGAAGGGTGGGAGGTAAGATTGGATTGGTGTGTTAGATTGATACAGGAAGAGTAAGTTAATAAGGAGGGAGATAACTTGCATAAAATCGAAATCTCTGCGGAAATTGACTTGCTTTCTGAGAATAAGAGGCTTGCAGAGAAAAACAGAGAATTTCTGGCTAAGAACGGGATTAGGGCGATAAACATTATGGGTGCAATCGGTTCTGGAAAGACATTACTCATCGAGAAAACTGTGGACAGCCTGAGAGAATACAAATTTGGGGTCATTCTCGGAGATGTTATATGTAGAGCAGATTACGAGCGAGTCAAAAAGCACGATGTCAAGGTTGAACCTATAAACACGGGCAAGGAATGTCATCTGGATGCACACCTCATAAGTCATGTCATTGAGGGTTTTGATGATGTGGATGTCATTCTAATCGAAAATGTTGGAAATCTCGTTTGTCCGGTTGATTTTGATCTTGGTGAAGATTTCAGGGTTGTGATGGTTAGTGTTACGGAAGGAGATGATGTTGTGGAGAAGCATCCAGAGATTTTCAGACTCGCGGATGTGATAATCATAAACAAGATCTCCCTTGCCGATGCGGTTGAAGCTGATGTTGAGAAGATGGTAAGGGATGCGAAAAGGGTAAATGGAAGAGCATTGATTCTGAAAACAGATCTAAAGAAGGACATCGGATTTGATGAGTGGTTGGATTTTGTTAGAAGAGTTGTGCAAAAATAGGAGGGTGATAAGTTTGTGTCTTGCTATTCCCGCGAGGGTTGAAGAAATAAAGTATCCAATTGCAATAGTAGATTTCGGAGGAACGAAGAGGGAGGTTAGGATAGATCTGCTACCGGATCTCAATGTGGGGGACTATGTACTCGTTCATGTGGGTTATGCTATTCAGAAGGTCTCTCAAAAGGATGTGGAGGAGCTCTCCAGCATATACGGAAAATTAAGGGATGAAGGTGTTTTTTGATGACGAAAGCGGTAAGTTCGAGAAAGGATATCATCAGAAGGGTATCGGAGGAAATCAGAAGAGAAATGGAAGGGTATAGAGAGTTAAAAATAATGCACCTCTGCGGAACCCACGAGGACACGGTTACGAAGTATGGCTTAAGGTCTTTGCTTCCCAACAACCTGAAGTTGCTGAGCGGACCAGGATGTCCGGTTTGTATAATCCCGGATACTGATTTACAGAGGGTATTTTATTTGATAGAAAATGAAGATATTATTTTTACTACTTTCGGAGATATGGCGAGAGTTCCGTTCAAGGGAAAGTCCCTTTTCTATTATCGTTCGAAGGGAAACGATATAAGAATAGTTTACAGTATCTTCGATTCTATGAATATTGCAAGGGAGAGCAAAAAAATGGTTGTTCATTTCGGAATTGGTTTTGAAACTACAATGCCCTCAACCGCTCTTGCGATTCTCGACTCTCCAGACAATTTCTGCGTTTTTAGCTCTCATCGCTTCTTCATCCCTGCGATGGACTATCTGCTATCACTTGGTGATGTTAGAGTGGATGGATTTATAAATCCCGGTCATGTCTCGACAATAACAGGAATCAAAGCTTATGAAGGTGTCAGAAAGAAATACGGCGTACCTCAGGCGATAGCGGGTTTTGAACCGGAAGATGTACTGATAGCTCTTTTAAACCTTGTAAAATCGATTAAAAGTGGCGATTCTGAACTGATAAATGAGTACACCCGAGCGGTCACATATGAAGGGAATGTGAAGGCCCAGGAGGTCATGAACGAGGTGTTTGCTACTGATGATTGGGAGTGGAGAGGATTAGGTGTAGTTCCCGAGTCTGGAGCACCTTTAAAGGATAAATACGGTGATTATGATGCGTTAAAGGTTTTTGAAGACTTGTTTGAGGATTTTGTTGAAGAGGAAGATGTAAAGAAGAAGGCATGCAGGTGTGGGGATGTGTTGAGAGGGATAATCATGCCATCCGAGTGCCCCCTCTTTCAGAAGAGTTGTACTCCTAAGGACCCGATAGGACCGTGTATGGTGAGTTTTGAGGGAACATGCAACATCTGGGCTAAGTATGGGGCGTACATATGATATTTCTTTGATTTGATGTTCTTAATTCAACTTTCAGTTAATTTTTTAAATTCTAAAATAAAATAAAACAATGATTTATTATTGTTTTCTTTCAAGTATATAAAACCAAATCTGACCAATATTTTGAGAAAAATCCTGAAAACACCAAAAGTGTAAAATATCAATAGAATACACTATACTTTGTGTCGCAAGAACAGTTTGAAATTTCAGCCCCTCTTGATAAAAAGATTATAATAATTCTTGTGTCGATTCTCATACTGGTAATTCTTTTCGGGACAATCATATTTTTCTATACGGAATATCTGTGGTTTGAATCTCTTAATCTTGGGGGATACTTCGTAAAAACAATAACTTACAGGATTGAACTTTTTCTGCTCTTTTTTGCCATATCCTTCGTTATTTTGGTAGGGAACAGAATTTTCATGCATAAAGCAAGTGAAGAGTTTCTTGGGGAGCCTTTCAGGGTTCCTATGTGGTTTTTTGTTTTGATGGCTCTGTTCTTCCCGTACATCCTGTCGAGGAACTGGGTAAGCTTCATCTATTTTCTGTACGGAAAGGAATTCGGGGTTAAAGATCCTGTACTTGGTATGGATGTCTCGTTCTATGTCTTTAAGCTCCCATTTATTAGGGATGTTGTGAATCTGATCTCAGTTCTGATCGTTTTTTGTTTGGTGGTATCCATAGTATATTATGCTCTGATATTCAGATGGGTGAAAACCTTTGACGAGTTCAAGGATCTGTTCCCGAGGTTGGGGTACATCCACATCTCATCTCTCCTTGGAGCGATATTCGTATTGGCTGGAGCTTATCTGTATCTCGGCAGGTTTGAGCTGTTGAACTCTCAAACAGGAGTTTTGAGCGGAGCGGGGTATACGGATGTGTTCGTGAGGATGCCCGCCATGCTTCTAACAGCCTTCTTCTCTGTAGCGATAGCTATTGCGGTTGTTTACTTCGGTTTAAAAAGGCAAATTGAGATGTTTCCTCTGCTCGTCTTCGTGTTGGTGATTGTTGTTTTCGTGGGAGTCGGGCTGATTCCGTTTGCTTTCCAGAAAATAAGGGTAGATCCAAACGAACTAACCCTCGAGAAGGAGTTTATTAACTACAGCATCCAGTACACGAGACTGGCTTACGATCTGAATGTGAAGAAGAAGGTGTTTCCCGTTAAGGGGACCCTAACAGTTGAGGATGTGAAAAACAACACGGGGATTATAAACAATGTTCGGTTGTGGGATCACAGACCTCTTCTGGATGTTTACAGACAGACCCAACAGATAAGGACTTACTATTACATAAACGATGTGGATGTTGACAGATACTATATCGACGGAAGGTACACTCAGCTGATGATCTCCGCAAGGGAATTGGTGCCGGAGCTGTTACAGCCAACAGCCCAGACTTGGGTAAATAGGCATCTGATCTACACTCACGGATACGGAGTCATAGCATCCCCGGTTAATGCGATATCAGAGGAAGGGAGACCCGTGTTCTATCTGTATGACATTCCTCCCACCGGGAAGATAAACATAACTCGTCCCGAGATATACTATGGTGAGAGTACAAACGATTATGTCATCGTGAAGACCAAGCAGAAGGAGTTTGATTACCCGTATGGAGAGAAGAATGTATTCACGACATATAACGGCACAGGCGGAGTGAAAATAGATAACTATCTTAAAAGATTGCTGTTTAGCATCCGTTTTGGAGATGTGAATCTATTGCTGACCGGGTATTTGACCGAAGAGAGCAGAATTTTGATGCACAGAAACATAATAGACAGGGTTTTCTCCATCGCACCGTTTTTCAGCTACGACAGGGATCCGTACATCGCGGTGATAGGTGGAAAACTCTACTGGATAATTGATGGATACACGGTTCTCAGCAGTTATCCGTACTCTGCGAGGTATGATGTTTACGGGAAGAGCTTCAATTACATCAGAAACCCGATTAAGATCTTCATAGATGCATACAACGGCACGGTGAAGTTCTATGTTATACAGAAGGAACCTGTGATAGAAACATTTACGGATGTCTTTCCCGAGCTTTTAACACCCGGAGATGAAATGACGGACGAAGAAAGAGCACATATAAGGTATCCTGTAGATCTTTTCCGCATTCAGGCGGAGGTCTTCGCTTTATATCACATGGATGACCCAAGAACATTCTACAACAAAGAGGATGTATGGGAGATACCAAAAGAGCTTTTGGAAGAGAATGTTGTTGAAATGGAGCCTTATTATGTGATCATCACACTCGAAGGAGAAAAACCGGAATTTCTTTTAATGCTACCGTTCTCACCGAAGGGTAGGGCTAACATAATCTCTTGGATGTCAGCGAGATGTGACGAGAAGTATGGGGAACTATTGCTTTACGAATTTCCAAAAGGAACTCTTGTATACGGACCGATGCAAATTGAAGCAAGAATAGATCAGGACCCTGAAATATCTCAGATATTCACCCTCTGGAGTCAGGCTGGTTCGAGAATAATCAGGGGTAATTTGCTCGTCATACCTCTCGATAACTCCATAATCTATGTTGAGCCAGTCTACTTACGAGCGGAAAATGCCCAAATACCGGAGCTCAGGGGTGTGGTGGTTGCATATGAGAACAAACTGGCAATGAGGACGACTCTCGACAAGTCTTTAAGAGCGGTCTTCGGTGAGGCGGTCGTGAAGGAGGAGGAAATAGGAGAGGATGTAAACTCTCTCGCAGAATTGTCTGTAAACTTATACGAGAAGGCTATGGAGGAAATTAGGAAAGGAAACTGGAGTGGTTTTGGAGAAATGCTGAATAAGCTTGGTGAAGTTCTTAAAAAGCTCAACTCCACAATCAACAAGTAGGTGGTTCTCTGTGCTCAGGGTTTCAGCTGTTCAGTGTCTAGTAGGCTCGGAGAAAACACTTCAAAGTGCTGAGAATCTGATATCGGAGGGAGTGGAAAACGGTGTGGAGGTATTTCTTTTTCCCGAGTACTTCTCTTACACGCGAGGAGGGAATCTTTTAAAGGTTACAGATAAAACGATCGAGTTCCTTAAGAGTCAAAGCTATGAGAGGGGCTGTATTATTGCAGGGAATGTGATAGTGAAGAGGGAAAAGGGATACTTCAACACACTCTATATCTTTGAGTCAGGAGACATTGTGGGGGTTCAGGAAAAATTACATCCCACCAAGAGTGAGAAGGAACTCGGCATTTGTGCGGGAGAGGAGCTTCGAGTTTTTGAGATACGAGGTGTGAAGTACTCTGCATTAATCTGTGCGGATATATTGTATCCTGAAATTTGCAGAGTGTCAGCGTTGAAAGGAGCGGAGATGATTCTAAATCCGGTGGTATCATTTAGGAGTTCTGAATTACCGGGAAGGGACATGAGGCATTGTCTTTACTTTACAAGGGCATTTGACAACTCTTATGCGATAATAAAGGCTGGAGGTCCGGGAGTAACATTTCTCGGATCTGAAACCGTTGGCAGAAGTTTGATAGCAACTCCCGAGGGCATTCTTTCTAAATTTAAAGATGAGAATTCGGAGGAGCTCGTTTTTTCTGATATCAATCTGGAAAGTCTGAGAAAATACAGAAGAATAAACTACACACTCTATGATAGAAACCCTCTGACATACAGAGAACTTTTGATGTAAAACCTAAAAAATGAAAAATCAAATAAAAAAGTAAAAATGGATTTACCTTAGGTTTTGAGAGCCAGCTTTATATCCTCTGCCTTAACGGTCTTTCTTCCGGCGTGCTTGGCTACCTCGACAGCCTTCTTGGAGATTTCGGTAGCCTTATCTTCAAGTATCTCAACCATTTTTGCAACTGCGTCAGCACTAACTCTGTTGGCACCAGCATTTCTAATCAATCTCTCAACTGGTGCAGCGGGTAGTTCAGCCATGCATATTCACCTCCTTCGGTAATATTTTGTCTTATTTCATGTATATATATTTTTCTGCCGAACTATGTTAATTTAACCCTAATTTTAATTCAGGGAAAGTAAAATTTCAAAATCGACTTGGAGGATTTGTAGGTGTGCAGAGTAATAATTTAAATTAACCTCATTATTATGTCAATCATTCAAAATTGTCACTCAAATTCAATGGCAAATTCGTTTTTGGATATACTCTCAAAAAAATTTGTCGGGTGTGAATAAAATTAAAATCTGAATTTGATGCCCATGGTGGTTTTTCAGGCTCACTTTTATTCTAATTATCAATCATTGACAAAATCCTAATATTTAAAAATTTTTCTAATTCGAATTTAAAGTTTATTTTTTGAAAATTTTTAAATACTTTGCCGTGTAATGAGAAAATGGTGATCGTATGCTACTGGATGTTCTATTGAATGAAGAACAGAAGGCGATTAAAGAAGCAGCGAGAGAGTTTGCTGAGAAGGAAATTGCACCAGTTGCGGAAGAATATGATTTAAAGGAAGAATTTCCATGGGATGTGTACAAAAAGGCGGTCAAACTTGGATTCATTGGAATGGGAATTCCGGAGGAGTACGGAGGACAAGGTCTCAAAATGCTCGATGCATGTTTGGTAGTTGAGGAGTTTTTCAGGGTTGATGCAGGGATCGGAATGATACTCGCATCCACATTCGGTTCGGAAATGCTGATATTCTTCGGTAATGAGGAGCAGAAACAGAAGTACCTCCCCCCGCTGTGTGAGGGCAAGGCTATTTGTGGAGCAGCGTTTACAGAGCCAGCGGCGGGTAGCGATGTCGCGGGGATAAAGATGAGGGCGGAGAAGGATGGTGATGAGTACATCTTAAACGGAACGAAGACATTCATAACAAACGGCACGATAGCTGACTGGTTTGTTGTGCTTGCAAGAACTGACCCAAATGCTGAAAAAAGGCATCAGGGAATGAGCGTGTTTATAGTCGATGCAAACAGTGAAGGGCTAACGAGAACAAAAATAAAGAACAAGCTTGGTATAAGGTCTTCGGACACAGCAGAACTTAACTTCAAGAATGTCAGGGTTCCAGCGGATAATCTCGTGGGGCAGGAGGGCAACGGATTCATGCAAGCGATGATGTTTTTCAACACCACAAGAATTCCGGTTGCCTTCCAAGCTGTGGGAATTGCTCAGGGGGCTTTTGAACTTGCTTTTGAGTACTCCAAGAATAGGGAGATTTTTGGAAGGAAATTAAAAGACTTCCAACTTACACAGGATAAATTTGCGAAGATGAGAACCGAGATTGAAGCAGCAAGACTTCTTGCAATCCAAGCGGCAATGCAGGCGGATACCGGTATGCCCGATCCCGGTTTGACTGCGATGGCGAAGTACTACTGCGGAAAGACAGCGGTGAAGGTGTGCGATGAAGCTCTACAGATATTCGGTGGGTACGGCTACATAGGAGAGTATCCGATCTCAAGGTACTACAGACATGCAAAGATAACTGAGCTGTATGAGGGTACGAAAGAGGTTGAAAAAGAGATTATAGCAAGATCACTTTATGGAAAGGTTCCTTCCAGAATAGCGGTCTTGAGGAAACCACCATATTAAGGAGGTGTTTTTTTATGGGTGAGGCAAAAGATTTGGTAAAGAAGATGGTTGAGGTAGGAAATGAAATGGATGAGGTAAAAAATGAGATGAAAGGATGGGGTGGAACGATACAGTTCGATATCGATGGAGAGAAGTTCTATGTGAAGTACAATGACGATGGTACAGCGGAATTTGTAGAGGGGGAAGCAGGCTCAGCTAACTTTACAATAATTGCGAGTGATGAGTACTGGGCAAAGGTAATGAAGGGTGAAGAGGATCCAGTAATGGGCTTCATGACAGGAAAATACAAGATGCAGGGCAACATAATGGAATCCCAAAAGATTGCAGGTGTGCTGAAGAAGATCAAGTTGTGATGAAGGTTAGTTGATTGGATTTAGGATATAGAAATCAAGCTAAACCGATAATAAGCTTTATTTTAATTTTTTTTGCTTTAATAGTTTGCGGTATCTCTTTGTTTCGTTAAATATCTTTTGTAAGGCGTGTTTGCCAATCTTTAAATATTTTTATTTCTTAGTTACATTCATGAGGGAGGTATATATTGTGGACTATCTGAGGTCTGCGTTCTCGAGAAGCAGACCAACAAAGCCAGAGAAAGATGTTTTTAATAAACTGGATATGCCTGCGGTTACCGCAGAACTTGTAAAAACCATGGTTAGCAGAATGGAGATCGATCCTAAGGAGATAGGGGATGTTATAACTGGTTGCACGATGCAGATGAAGGAAAACTGGCTTTATGGTGGGAGAGCCATAACTCTTCTTGCAGAGCTTCCGGTAGAGGTCCCCGCTCAAGGAAGTGAGAGGGTCTGTATATCTGGAATGTCCGCATTGCATCAGTGTGCAATGGAGATCATGCTCGGTTACTCTGACATCACAATCGCGTGTGGACTTGAGCACATGACGCATCTCCCCTTGCAACTCGATTTAAACCCCCATCTCGGAGTATCTCCAACCCTGATGGGAAGGTCTGACTTGGTCCAAAAATACGATTTATTCACCGCTATGAGCATGGGTTTGACCGCGGAGAAACTTTTTGCGAGGTATAAGGATGAACTCGGATGGACTAAGAGAGACCTTGATGAATGGGCATTATTAAGTCACCAGAGGGCTGTAAAAGCTGTGAAAGATGGATACTTCAGAAATGGAGATGGATATCCAGACAAGAGAGAGGGAGAGATTTTACCCGTTGAGGCGGAGCAATCGGACGGGACGAAAAAGGTAATCGATGTTGACCAATCAATCAGGTTTGACACATCTTTGGAGGCTATAGAAAGTTTACCTCCAGCTTTTAAGCCAGATGGAGTTATAACTGCTGGAAATTCATCCCCTCTGAATGCAGGAGCTACTGCGATAATGCTCATGTCCAAGGAGAAAGCTAAGGAGCTCGGGATTGAGCCAATGGCGAGAATAGTATCCCTCGGATGGGCTGGAGTGGAACCGAGTGTCATGGGTGAAGGCCCAGTTCCTGCAAGTAAAAAAGCTCTTGAGAAGGCAGGTTTGGATGTTAAGCACATAGATTTCTGGGAAATCAATGAGGCGTTTGCTGTAGTCACTCTCTTTGCGATAAAGAAACTTGGACTCGATCCGGAGAAGGTTAACATAAATGGCGGAGCAGTAGCAATAGGACATCCACTCGCTGCGAGTGGGATAAGACTCGTTGGAACTCTTGCGAGAATCCTTGAAATGGAAGACGCGAGATACGGATGTGCAACCCTCTGCGGTGGAGGGGGACAAGGCGGAGCAACGATAATCGAGAGAATTTAAATTTTCAATTTTTGATTTTGAAATACTGCTCCTATTTTTTTGCGTAGGATTTGAAGCTGGTATGGGGTGTCAGTTCAAACTAAGCGATACCAGCTGAACTCTCTCCTGAACTAAACAAAAAATATTTTAACTCGGTACACTCTATTATTCAAAGCTGAGTTAAGGGGCTCGTAGCTCAGTGGGAGAGCGCCGCCTTCGCGAGGCGGAGGCCGCGGGTTCAAATCCCGCCGAGTCCATTTTTATTAGAAAACGATCCTTATTATTAAACACTTTCAGAGCACTTACAGTAGATTAAGCCTCTCCAGAATATAATNTACATCAATCTTTCTCTCCACAAGGCTGGAGAACCTCTCCACCCAATCTTCGGGCTTCCTGAACCTGACTCCGAGGTGCTTGCACACTGCCTTTAAAACATTCTCGTTCCAGAAAAGTCCGTGCAAATAGGAACCCCACACCATCCCATCCTCGCTCGCACATCCCTCGTCCTCGAAAATGGGGTTTCTCGTTTCACTCACTCCCTTGTGGATCTCGTAGCCCCAGACATACTCTCCCTTTATTCGCCTNATTATGACGGCATCTCCGGTAACCTTCTTTCTCGTTTGCGTGGTTTTTTTCCTGAATTCCCTAAAGGTTGTTTTGACATCGAGCAACCCCAATCCCTTAACCCTGAGGGGACCATGCTCCCTGAAGCCATGCTCCACACCGCTGTCGATGAGCTCTTTTCCGAGAATCTGGTAACCTCCGCAGATGCCTATTATCGGCTTATCCGCTTTCAACAGCTTCTCATCCATCCCAGCCTTTTTCACAGCTTTAAGGTCNGCAATCGTGTCCTTTGTTCCGGGGAGAATTATTACCTCGTAGTCGTCTATGCTCTCCTTCAGATCAACAAAGCTCACACCTACGCTTCTGAGGGGCTCAAAATCCGTAAAGTTTGAGATTCTCGGCAGTCTCACGATGCCTATTGCTCCGTCTTTGCCCCACTCCTCTATGCTTAGGGAATCCTCGGACGGCAGAGGAAAGTTCGCGTACGGCAGAACGCCTAAGCATTTAATACTGCAAAGCCCTTCAAGCTCCCTTATCCCACGGTAAAGGATGTNTTCGTACCCTCTCAGCTTNTTGATAACGAATCCCCTCACTCTCGATGAGATGTCTTTCGGCAAAAGGCTGAGTGTGCCGTAGAGTGATGAGAACACCCCACCTCTATCGATGTCGCCAACGATGTAAACATCCGCGTTAGCCATCCTCACAGCAAAAATGTTCGCGATGTCCCTGTCGTAGAGATTGATCTCAGCCATTCCTCCCGCTCCTTCTATGATTATCAGATCGTATTCTTCCTCCAAACTCCTGAAAGCGTCCTCCACAACCTTCCTTAGGCTATCAACCTCCCGGTAATACTCCTTCGAGTTGACATCCTTAACCGCCTCACCAAGAACCACAAGCTGAGATGTGAAGTTTCCCTTCGGCTTTAGCAGTACGGGGTTCATCCTTTCATCCGGCTCGATTCCGGAAGCTTTGGCTTGGAAAGCCTGAGCGATTGCAATCTCCTTCCCGTTCTTAGTTATGTAGGAGTTCAGGCTCATGTTCTGGGCTTTGAAGGGAGCAACCGCTATCCCCTTTTTGCTGAAAATTCTGCAGAGCGCGGATGTTAGCAAGCTCTTTCCTGCGTGGCTTGATGTACCGCCGATAAATATTGCCATGGTTTAGCCTCGAGAATTACCGCCTCAGCATCGGTTTCAATCAACTACAATCTCAAGCTGGATGTACCTTTCCCTTTCAACCCTCTCTCCGAAATCGAACTCAACCCTCCTTCTGAAGAAAGGCCCGTTAACAACGAAGGTGTGGAACTCCCCGTTCTCTCCGCAAGGGTCTATTTTGTCAGCCCTCAACCTCTCCACGACCTCATCAAACCGCTTTCCGAGGTAGAATTCATCCACATCCTTTCTGACAGCAACTATGTAGGCCTCGAATCCGGCTGAGATGAACTCCTCCGCGAGCTTTTTGGTATCCTCTCCCCATAGCGGAAATATCGGCTCGACTTCAAGCTCCCCGCAGACCCTCTCAAGCCACACCCTATGCTCCTCAACGAAGATGTCCCCGAACACAATGCCCTCGGGCTTGAGCTGTGACACAATGCTCTTGAACTCCCTCTCGTATCCGCCCCAGCTCGAGTTTCCGAAAATTGCTTTAAAGTTTGTGCACCCAACTTGCTTTTCGATCGCTCTTCTGTAGAGCCCGTGTGCCCTCGATTGGTTCTCTTCGTTGAGCATGCAAATGAGGTGGGTAACCTTCCTCCTGTCAGCTTTGGAAAGTCTCCAAACTGCCAAGCACGAGTCCTTCCCACCGCTCCATGTTGCAGCAATCATCGACCTTTGGTGGGAGGCAAGCAATATATATTTT
>MTMT01000102.1 GCA_002010195.1 Archaeoglobus sp. JdFR-32 | reverse complement strand
AATTCTGAATTCTGGGTTTTTAAGGCCAAAGGAAAGTCAAATCAGATGAGGTATGTTAGATCCAAGGAGATAAGCTAAATTAAGCCAAGAGCAGTATTACAGATGAGAGAAGAAAAAAGATTTAGGGAAATTGACAGGTATCTTGAGAGGCTCAAGATTAAGGATAGAGATCAGGATGAGAGGAAGATTTTTGCAGAGGTTCTCGATAGAAGAACCCTTGTAAATCTTTATAAGTTATCCAAAAAGTACATCAGGGCTCTTGGTGGTGTGATAAGTACNGGAAAAGAAGCGAATGTNTTCTATGCGGATGGCTTCGTGGACGGTGAGAACACCCCCCTTGCGGTAAAAATTTACAGAATAGAGACAACAGAGTTCCATAAGATGGAGGACTACATCTTCGGGGACAAGAGGTTTGATGTAAGGAGAGTATCAAAGAAAGATCTGATATATCTGTGGGCTGAAAAAGAGTTTAAAAACCTTCAGAGGGCATATAACTCAGGTGTTAAGGTTCCGAGACCTATATGTCATTTCAGAAACATACTTCTGATGGAGTTTCTCGGGGAGGNTGAAATACCTTCCTCATCTCTGTTTGAGCTTGGAAAGGGTCTGAATGAGCTTGTTGATGTTGTGGAGCTATTTGATGGAGTATTGGAGAATGTAAAGTTGCTCTACAGAGAGGCTGAGATCGTTCATGCAGATCTAAGCGAGTACAATATTTTGCTCCACGAAAATGAACCTTACTTCATCGATATGGGTCAGGCGGTTCTGATAGATCACCCCTATGCAATGTACTTCCTGAAAAGAGACATAAANAATATTTTAAGGTTTTTCAGTAAATTTGGATTAAGAGAGGATGAAGAAAAGATTCTTCTTCAGATTACTGGATGAGGTGGTTTAATGTATGTTCATCAGACTCAACTCAGAATTCCCGAGGAGAGAATAGGGGTTTTGATAGGCAAAGATGGTAATGTGAGGAAGAGAATAGAGGAAGAGACTGGCTGTAAACTTTCAATATCGAAGGATGGAGTGGTTGTCATCTCATGTGAGGATGCAATAGGATTTATGAAAGCTCAGAATGTCGTTAATGCCATAGCAAACGGTTTTAATCCAGATATATCTATGAAATTACTGAAAGATGATTTTAAGGTCATAGAGACTATAAATCTGAGTGAGTATGTGAACGAGAACGCGATACCAAGGATTAAGGGAAGGATAATTGGAAAAGACGGAATTATGAGGAAAAATATTGAGGAAACCCTCGAAGTAAATCTCTCGATTTACGGAAAGAATGTATCCATAATCGGGGATTTGGAGAATGTAAACTCTGCAAGAGAGGCTATTATAATGCTAATCGAAGGTGCTCAGCACTCAAGGGTTCTGAGGTTTATGGAAAAAAAGAAAAGGGAACTGAGGTCGAAATCCTTGGATTGGGAAAAATTGATGTAAATCTACGGGTATGGACATTCTTTAACTGTGCATCCTTTAACCGCACAGATCAACTGTTCATCCAGCCTGTTTCTTCATTTCCTCCTCTTTTAGAACTCTTCTGAGAACCTTTCCAACCTGACTCTTCGGTAGCTCACTTCTGAACTCTATTATTCTTGGAACCTTGTACGGGGCTAATCTCTCCCTGCAGAATTTTTCTATGTCTTCGGCGGTGACTTGTGACCCTTCTTTTAGAACAACAAATGCTTTTACAGTCTCTCCCCTTTTGGGGTCGGGTACACCGATAACTGCTGCCTCTACTATATCTGGATGCTCGTAGAGAACCTCTTCAACCTCTCTGGGATATATGTTGTAACCTCCCGCTATGATCATATCCTTCTTCCTATCAACTATGTAGAAATACCCGTCTTCGTCAATTTTACCAACATCACCCGTGAGGAGCCATCCGTTTACAAGAGTCTCTCTTGTCTCATCATCCATCTTGTAGTAGCCTTTCATAACTTGAGGCCCTTTTATGGCAATCTCTCCGACCTCGCCCATTGGTAGGACATTTCCCTCCGCATCAACGATAACCGCAATTGTGTCCGGTAGTGGCAAGCCTATGCTCCCCTCCTTGTTCACACCGTTTACTGGGTTTGCGTGAGTAACGGGAGAAGTCTCACTTAGTCCATATCCTTCTACAAGTTTTCCACCCGTCAGAGCCTCAAATTCCTTTTTGACTTCTACTGGCAAAGGTGCAGCACCGCTGATACACGCCTTTATTGAGCTTAAGTCGTATTTTTTGACATCAGGATAGTTGTTAATCGCATTATACATGGTTGGCACACCGCAATATATCGTCGCTCTGTGCTTGTGTATCGAATCGAGAACTCTTTTCAGGTCTCTTGGGTCGGGTATGAGGACTATTTTNGCCCCAATCGCTAATGGTAGATTCATGCTCGTGGTCATTCCGTAAGAGTGGAAGTACGGTAGTGCTCCGATAAACACATCCTTATTCGAAAGATCTGGGAACCACTCCATTAGCTGGTATATGTTTGCAACGAGGTTGAAGTGTGTTAGCATGACCGCTTTTGGCAGTCCGGTAGTACCTCCAGTGTACTGAAATACCGCGACATCATCTTTCGGGTTTACTTCCACTCTTTCAGAAGTGGGAGAAAGCCTAAGCACATCTTTCCAGAATAGCACCTCTTTCCTCGATTCAATCTTTACCTTTTGCTTTTTGAAACCGAACANGATGTTGAGGGGAAACTTCAAAAAGTCCTCTATCTTACAGATAATGAGTTTCTCAATAGTTCCGTCATCTAAAAGTGGTTTTACTCTCGGATACATCTGCTCAAGAGCGAACATTAACTTGGCTTCACTGTTCTCAGCTATATGCCTCATTTCCCTCTCCGTGTACATGGGATTGCATTGAACAACTGTCGAACCGGTTTTTAGTGTTCCATAGTAAACTGCTACATAGTGGGGCGTATTTGGTAATCCCAAGATAACCCTCCCGTTTCGTATTCCGCTATCCAAAAGGAATCTTGCAACCCTATCAGAAATCTCATTCAGCTCTTTATATGAGATTGATTTCCCGATAAAGTCGAGAGCGGTAGAATTGCTAAACTCTCTTGCACTTTTTTCGAGTAACTCGTAGAGGGGAATTTCGGGATACTCAAGTTTATCTCTAACTCCGTCATCGTAACTCTTAACCCAGATCCTCTCAACCTCTTCTCCACTCAGTTCTCTTATGTTTTTTCCCGCAATCTCGCTCATAGAATTAACAGAGTTTTCTAACAATAAATAATTTTCTTTTTGTTCCTATTGTGGTCTCTAATTTATTATTTCATAAAAATATAATAATATCTAAAGAAAGTAAATAAAATTTACTTTAAAAAATTTTAGAATTGATTAAATATGTGAAATAATAATTGAGGACGGTTTTATTTCTTTCAGAGTAATAGAAAAATTTATTTACTCTTAAGTCAAAAATTGATTGTGGTATTAATTAAAAAAAGAAATCGAATAGTTCTTCGTTGGACTGATGGTGACTGTAGAGAACATTGGGAATCTCTTAGAAAGCTCTTTCATTTACATATTAGTAACTCGTGAATTTAGTCAAGATTTAAAAAATCAATAAAAAGTTAAAAATAAACAATGGTGATAATGTGTGGGAAGGAGATAAGACTAAGGATATGGATTATTCTGCGGAGCATATAACTGTTCTATCTGATCTTGATGCGGTAAGGAAAAGACCGGGGATGTACATCGGAGGAACAGGAATAAGAGGACTGCATCACCTTCTGTGGGAGATTGTTGACAACTCCATTGATGAAGCTCTTGCTGGCTATTGCGGGAGGATGAAAGTTACTCTGCACTCTGATGGTTCGGCAACTGTCGAGGATGATGGGAGAGGAATTCCCACAGAGTACCATCCTTCTGGAAAGAGCGCACTCGAGCTCGTTTTAACGAAGCTTCATGCGGGTGGAAAGTTCGATAACAAGGCATACAAAGTAGCGGGAGGCCTCCATGGGGTTGGGTTAAGTGTTGTGAATGCTCTGTCGGAGTTTCTTGAAGTGTGGGTCAAAAGGAATGGAAAGGTACATTATCAGAAGTATGAGAGGGGAATTCCCAAAACCNATTTGATGGTTTTGTCAGACTCGAATGAAACCGGGACTAAGATAAGGTTCAAACCGGATGAGGAGATATTTGAGGTTACTGAGTTCAGGTATGATATAGTTTCCCAGAGGTTAAAGGAGCTTGCGTTTCTTACTAAGGGCATTAAAATTGAACTTTTCGATGAAAGATCAGGAAAAAAAGATGTATTTCAATCGAATAACGGGATAGTGGAGTACATAACTCTCATAAACCGGAATAAGAACCCGATTCATGAGGTAATCTACTTTGAAAACACAAGGAATGGAATCCAGATAGAGATTGCGATTCAGTTTACCGATTCGGATATCGAGAATGTCCTCGCATTCGCGAACAACATCCATACGATAGAAGGTGGAACGCACATCTCTGGGTTTAGGGCGGGTCTCACGAGGGCGATTAACGAGTACGGAAGGAAGTATGTCAAAAAGTTCAAAACACTCTCGGGACAGGACATAAGGGAAGGGCTAACCGCAATAATATCTGTTAGACTAACCGAACCACAGTTTGAAGGTCAGACGAAGACGAAATTAACTAATAGTGATGTTAGAACGGTTGTAGAGTCTCTTGTTTATTCAGAAATGCTTAGATGGTTGGAAGAACATCCACAATCCGCCAACAACATAATTGAGAAGTGTCTACTGACTCTTTCTGCAAGACAAGCTGCAAAGAGGGCAAGGGAGCTTGTTAAGAGGAAGAATGACATCTCAATTACTCTNCCGGGTAAGCTTGCTGATTGCTCATCAAGAAATCCAGAAGAGAGAGAATTATTCATAGTTGAAGGAGAATCTGCAGGAGGTTCAGCCAAACAGGCAAGGGATAGAAACTTCCAAGCAATACTCCCGATAAGAGGTAAGATACTTAATGTGGAAAAGGCGGGAATCTCAAAGGCGCTGAAGAACGAGGAAATAAAAGCCATAGCATCAACCATAGGTGCGGGAATTGGGAGTGATTTCGATATTACAAAGGCGAGATACAAGAAAGTCATAATTATGACGGATGCGGATGTTGACGGCTCCCACATAAGAACTCTCCTCCTGACATTCTTTTTCAGGTACATGAAGCCATTAATTGAAAATGGCTATCTGTACATAGCTCAACCACCTCTTTACAGAATCAAAAAGAAAAACAAGGTCTTTTATGCGTATTCCGATAGAGAACTGGAAGATCTGCTGAATAGGATTGGTGATGCGGAGGTTCAGAGGTACAAGGGTTTGGGAGAGATGAATCCAGAACAGCTGTGGGAAACAACAATGAACCCTCGGTCGAGNATTCTTTTGCAGGTGACTGTTGAGGAAGCATTGCAAGCTGAAGAGCTTTTCTCCACCCTTATGGGGGATGATGTGGAAGCAAGACGACAGTTCATCATCGAAAATTCGGATAAGGTTAGAAATCTCGATATTTAGGCTTAGGTGGTTTTATGGAGCTTGTGAGGGAGATTAGCGAGGAGTTGAAGAGTTCGTACATTGACTATGCCATGAGTGTGATAGTTGGAAGGGCTTTACCCGATGTCAGAGATGGGTTAAAGCCTGTGCAAAGGAGAATTCTCTATGCAATGCATGAGATGGGTCTTCTGAGCAACAGACAGTACAGGAAGTGTGCAAGAATAGTAGGTGATGTTCTCGGTAAGTACCATCCACACGGTGATTCCGCGGTTTATGATGCTCTTGTTAGGATGGCTCAGGAGTTCAGCATGAGATACACTCTTGTGGATGGACAGGGCAATTTCGGATCCATCGATGGAGACATGCCTGCAGCGATGAGATACACCGAGGCAAGACTCACTAAAATCGCTGAAGAAATGCTGGAGGATATAGACAAGGATACGGTAGATTTCGTTCCAAATTTCGATTCTACTCTTAAGGAGCCATCCGTTCTTCCCTCCAAAATTCCAAATCTGATTGTTAACGGGGCAAGTGGTATAGCGGTGGGGATGGCAACGAACATCCCACCTCACAACTTAGGGGAGATATGTAAGGCGATTATTGAGTGTGTGAGGAACCCCGACATAACTGTGAAAGAGCTAATGAAAATCGTAAAAGGTCCGGATTTTCCAACTGGTGGGGTGATAGTTAGCGGAGAGAATCTTGAACAGGTGTACTCTACGGGAAGGGGCAAAATCATTGTTAGGGGTAGAATAGAGGTGGAAGAAAACTCTGTTGTGATAAGAGAGATACCTTATCAAGTGAACAAAGCAAAACTCGTTGAGAAAATTGCAGAACTTGTCAGCGAGGGTAAGCTTGACGAAGTAAAGGCGGTTAGGGACGAATCCGACAGAGAGGGCATAAGAATTGTGATAGAGCTAAGGAGGAGGGATTACGATACCGTAATCAATAAGCTGTATGCTTTCACACCCCTGCAAACGACATTTGGTGTTATAAATCTCGCAATCGTGAATGGAGTTCCGAGAGTACTGAATTTGAAAGAGATGATCCAAGAATTCATCAATCACAGAAGGAATGTAATACGAAGAAGAACCAAATTTCTTCTAAAAAAGGCTGAAGAGAGATTTCACATTCTTGAAGGATTGAAAATAGCTCTTCAGAATATAGATGAGGTCGTTAGCTTAATAAAATCGTCAAAGAGTCCAGAGGTGGCAAGAAAAAGCTTAATGGAGAGATTCGATTTATCTGATTCACAGGCNAATGCGATTCTTCAGATGAGGCTCCAGAGACTAACCGCCCTTGAAATGGAGTCCATTATTGGAGAATATGAGCAACTAAGGAGAAAAATCGAGGAGTACAGAAACATTCTTGCATCGGAGGAGAAGATAAATGAAATTTTAGTTGATGAAACGAGAGAAGTTGCCGAGAAATACGGAGATGAAAGAAGAACCAAGGTTCTCAGAGGAAGTGAGGAGTTCACATCGGAGGATCTAATTTCCCGTGAGGACAATCTCGTTGTTGTGACAGAGGACGGATATATCAAAAGAATGGACTTAGAGAACTTTAGAACTCAGAGAAGAGGTGGTGTTGGTGTAATTGGCGTCTCTTTGAGAGAGAACGACACACCAAAGATAGTTTCAATCTGCAACACACATGATAGATTGCTCTTCTTCACATCCAAGAAAGCCTACTGGATTAATGCATATGAAATTCCGAAGCAGGACAGAACGGGTAAAGGAGTTCATGTGAAGAACTTTATAAGCTTATCAAATGATGAAAAGGTGGTTTCTGTTATCTCTGTACCTGAATTCNAGGGAGAGTTGGTCATCCTTACTGAGGATGGTTATATTAAAAGAACAAAGCTTGAAGAGTTTGAAAATGCTAAGAGAGCTGGAGTTACCGCTGGTAATGGGATCATCTTTGCGAGAGTATGTGGTGGGGAGGAGATTTTAATTTCTACAAGGCTTGGGTTAACCGCAAGGTTCAGAAAGAGCAATATACCGGTCTACGGAAGAAGTGCAAAGGGAGTTAAAGCATTAAAAATTCAGGAGAACGATTCTATTGCTTGGATGAGTGTTGGTGGAGATGAGGGCTATCTTCTAACGCTTACCTCGAAGGGCTACGGAAAGAGGACTCCGGTGTCTGAGTATAGGTTGACTTCGAGAGGAGCCAAGGGGGTAAGAAACATTAAACTGATGAAGAAGAATGGAGAGGTCGTGTTTTCCGAGTATGTTCTCGGTGATGAAGAGCTTATAACTCTCAGCTCAGATGGTTATGCATTCAAAACGAAGGTGAAGAGCATACCGAAGCAAGGAAGAAATTCTTCGGGAGTTGTGGTGAGCAGAAAAGGTATAAAGTGTGCCTTAATTTTGAAATAAAATTATTAGATTATTAAAATTTTTAGACTGGATTATTCTGGAACATCAAGCCCGATTGTTTTTCTGTACCGCATTCCCGGAAATCTGATCTCTTCTAAGCTCCTATATGCTCTGTCTCTCGCCATCTCGAGGGTGTCACCGAGTCCCGCAACAGTTAGCACTCTACCCCCGGTGGTCTGGTATCCATTTTCAGACTTAGCGATTCCGTTAGCGTAAATGTATCCACTCCTCTTACCATCGACTCTGAAGTCTATCGGCTGGTTTGTGTAGTGGTCTCCCGGATATCCGGGCTTCAAACCCTCTCTACCTTTAAGGAAACCGCTAACCGCACACACAGCAACACACCATTTCTCAGAGAACCTCACATCAACATCCTTGAGATTTCTATCGAGTATAGCTTGACTTAACTCGAAAATATCGCTTTCGAGCCTTGGGAGCTTTGCTTCGGCTCCCGGATCACAGTCCCTCACATTTATCTCCAAAACCTTTGGGATTAGATCACCATTCTCCTCTACAAGCATTATCACCGGATAAAGAACGCCTTTGAATTCCATGCCCTCTTCTTCTCTGAACTTTCTGATTATAGGCTCGATTACAACCTCCATTATCTTGTTCTCTATCTCATCGGTAATGGAAGGGTGAGGGGATACCGCACCCATACCACCGGTGTTTGGATTCAATAGTCTGCCCTCCCTGAACAGCCTTTCCGCATCCTTCGATGTCAGGAACTTTTTCGTGATGCCTATGTAGAAATTCCTTAATCCTTCCACATCATCGGGGTCGAAAGCCCTTTTGTAGTCCTTGGCATGTCCGAACTTTACNGCATTTTTTCCATCAGACAGGGCGGTGAAAGCAACCTCGGTACCGTAAAGTCTTTCCTCGATGCATATTCTGTCTCCTGCGGAACCGAATTTTTTGTTCACCATTATCTCGTCTACCGCTCGTATAGCCTCCTCCTCNGAATCGCAGACATAAACTCCTTTTCCCGCAGCGAGTCCATCAGCCTTGATCACGAGATTTTTTCCGCTTCCCTTGTGTTCTCGATAGTATTCTCTTATGAACTCTTTTGCGGACTCTGGATCATCGAAGTTCCAGTAATCCGGAATCGGCACTTTAATTTTTCTTAGGAAGTCCTTAGCCCAGCATTTGCTAGACTCGAGAATAGTCTCGTCTTTTCCGGGGCCTATTGCGGGTATACCTTCCTCTTCAAGTCTGTTAACGAGTCCCAAGCTTAAAGGTTCCTCTGGACCTATGTATGCGAGATCAACTCCTTCCCTCTTTGCGAAGGAAACTATCTCCTCAATAGCTCTTATTGAGGGGATGGGTTTATCATCAAGCTTTGCAATCTCACACTTCTCGAAAAACTCACTTCCACCGTTTCCGGGAGCGACATATACCTTGCTTACATGTTTACTCCTTGAAAAAGCGTGAGCAATCGCATTCCCTCTTCCACCCGCATCAACAACCAGAACCTTATTCATTAACTTGGCTTTTAATACGCTTGTTTAAAAAATTTATTTTTGATACATCTTCTCTTTACGATTTTATCCCGTGCGATAATCCGCTTTGTGGTTTTTAAATTTGGCTCTTGGCAATTTTTCTGAATGATACTGCTGAGAAGTACAATGTCGAGGCAATTAAGCTGGAAATTGCCCCGGGAGAGACCGGATAGAACAGCGATACCGCTATACCTCCGATACCGCAAAGTAGCGCAACCATGAATGAGATCACGAACACACTCCTTAGATCCCTCGCCATAATGTTTCCTACTGCGGATGGGGCAATCAGCATTGAGAACACGAGCAAAGCCCCGACCCCCTTCAGAAGTGCGACAGTTGAGATGGCAATCATCGAGAGCAGGATATAGTTGTATAGGTTGGAGTTCAAGCCGAAAGCGGTAGCGGTCTCGTAGTCGAACGAGATGAAGATGAAGTGTCTGTAGAATAACGCAACCAAAAATATGTTGATGGCTGTAACGCCGAGCATGATGTATATGTCGTCGTGGGTTAAAAGGAAAAGGTCACCAATCAGAAAAGTCCAGACTCTTGAGCTGTACTCTCTTATCATCGAAATGAAAAGAACCGCAAGGCTCATTGACATTGCGAATGATATTCCAATAGCGGTGTTAGTGTCTCTCTTTCCCGCATAACCTGAAAAAATTGCTGTAAGTATTGCGAATAAAACTCCTCCGGCGAGTGGATTGACATTGAAAGCTAAGTAGGTTTGTAGCAGAATAAACAGTGCGGTTCCTGCAAGAGCTGAATGNCTTGCACCAGCAACGAGAAAAGATACATTTCTGAAAATTGTGAAGGAACCAGCTATTGAAGCGTTTATTGATATGATGACAACTCCGATCAAAGCCCTTAGGAAGAATGGTTTTCCAACCAGCTCGATTAGATCGATCTCAGTCACGATCATCACCTAATGTGTATCGTAGATCGGATGTCCGTACCCCTCATCGCAGTAGATAATTGGAATCTCTGCACCATACGCTCGCTTGAGATTTTCGTTGGTTAGCACCTCATCTGGAGAGCCCTCGGCGATAACTCTGTTCTTCAGGAGTATCACTCTGTCGATATGGTGCAAGATTGGGTTGATGTTGTGAGTCACCATGATGACCGTTACATCCCCTTTCATTTTCAGAATCGTCCTCAGAATCACTTCTTGGCTTGGAACATCAACACCATTGAACGGCTCATCAAGTAGCAGTATTTCNGGATTAACAGCAAGACATCTTGCGAAGAGAACTCTCTGTCTAAGTCCACCGCTAAGTTCATCGAATTTTTTATGTAAAAACCTCTCATCAAGAGCAACAGCTTTCAGCGACATCTTCACTCTCTCTGACTCTGAACCAGTAATCTTTGATAGGATTCCTTTTCTCGCGGTTAGCCCCATCATTATCACATCTCTGACGAGTATTGGAAATCCTGAGGATATGTACTCTTTTTGTGGCATAAAGCCCATCATTCTCTGTATTCTGTCCTTTTCCTTTGAATCTATGCCAAAGACCACAATTCTACCGGAATTTGGCTTGAGGGTGCAGTTCAATAACCTTAAAAATGTGGTTTTACCGCTTCCGTTNGGTCCGATAATCGCAACGAACTCTCCTCTTTTTATCCTCAGCGACACATTTTCTAAGGCTAATTGGGTGTTAGAGGGGGTGTAGGAAAATGATACATTCTCGAATACTATCTCGTCTTTGTCATATGGATGCTTAGTCATGGTTACCTTCCTCCCAACAGCCCTCCCTTTCAACTCTTTTATCTTTTCTTTGATTTCGATTCATCTTCTCCACCACAGAATCAGAATTATTGTGCTCTCAAGAGCTATAATGAGGTAGAGGAAATAGATGAAACTGTCTTTAGTGTCCTTGGAGTGTTTGGTTTTTAGATCTTTAAAGCTGAGAGCATTGAGCAGGTGCATAGCCTCTATGGTCTTATTTCCTAAGAACATCTCCACATATATCACTGGTTTTCCGGTATCTTTCGATAATTGCTCTGCAATATATCCTATTTTCGACTCCTTCATCGATTTTGGGGCTACGATGCAATTAAGTTCCGAGTTTTCGAGCTTCCTTTCTATTTCTATATAGTCCTTACCACTTACAAACCCCTCCTCCTCGAGTAGTATGGCTGAAGTATTAAGCTGAGAGTTATCGATTATGTAAGCCAAGGCTGGGATTATAGCGACGCANTCTCCTCTCAACCTCTGTGCATTTGCAACATCCTTTATTTCTATACTGAGGATCTTGATTTTTGTTTTGAAGCCCTCAAAATTATTTCGGAAGTACTCATCCCCCTCAGGTATCAGATTAGATAACCTCTCCTCAATTGTTTTTGCTATGGCAATTGTATTGCTTAGATTAAGCCAGTAACCGTGAGGNTTTAGGTAACCGTCAAACTCCTTTAGCTTTGCACCGTTTCTTGTGTAGTCGTCAAAGTCAACCGTTTTGTGCGGATAAGACTTCTTAATGCTCTTCTCAAATCCGAGATCGTAGGAGTTAGTGAGAAATATCAGATCCGCTTTCTCGAGCAGTTCCGCCTCGTTCCTAGATAAAGAAAATGAATGTAGATCGGATGAGGTGGTAATGGAGAAAACTTCGACATACTCCCCTCCGATCTCCTCAATTATGGGTTTGAAATAGGGGTTGGTTGTGAAGACTATTATTTTGCTGTGAGGGTAAGCAGAGGTGTTTTGAAGTAAAAGTAAGAACGCAAGCAGGGAGGCTAATAGGACTATCTCCCATCTATTCCTAATTCTATTTCCTCTCCACATGGACACATCACTCTGTCTCTGAATACTTCCTCCAGTCTNTTCGACAGTTCTTTGCTTATGAAAGGTTCAAGCTTAGTAGCCTCAGTGCAAGCGGACTCTGCATCGAATCCGAGATTTCCGAGAAGACACTCGATAAGCCTGTGCTTCTTTGTAATCTCTTTTCCTCTCTCAATACCCTTTTTGTTAAGTTTAAATCCCTCTCCCGGTATATATTCACCGTACTCCATACTTGCAAGCTTTATTAAACCCTCATAGGCGGATGGTCGGGATATTTCAAGCTCTTTTGCAATGAAGGATGGTCCTATAACTTCTATTCCTTGCGTGTAGGCTTTGTAAGCGAGTCTGAGGTAAGTTTCGATTCTCATCTTTTGTTAGGTTAACCTAACGATATATATTTGCTTTGGT
>MTMT01000061.1 GCA_002010195.1 Archaeoglobus sp. JdFR-32 | reverse complement strand
TTTTTTCTGCCCTCTTGACATCGTATCTTGTGTACGCTATAGGAACTTCAAGCAGGTTCAGAGATCAGACTTACGCCATACTTCTCGCAGGGGTAGCCATAGCATCATTTTTTTCGGGTCTTACATCTCTTCTTATCTACTTCTCAGTTCAAAGTATGCATAAAGTAGTTTTTTGGCTTATGGGTAGTTTCTCAAATCCTATGTGGGAGGAAGTTTACTTTGCTCTCCCTTTTATGGTCGTAGGTGTTGTATATTTGCTTGCAACCTCGTGGAACCTAAACGCGCTACTTCTCGGGGATGAGCATGCGATTGCGGTGGGCATAAACATCGAGCGGTATAGGAAGTCGATCATTGCTGTGGTTGCACTGCTGACTTCGGCCACCGTTGCGGTGAGTGGTGTAATCGGGTTTGTGGGCATAATAATCCCTCACACGGTTAGAATAATGGTTGGAGAAGAGCATCAGCGCCTTCTACCATCAACGATTTTACTCTCGACTGCGTTCATGCCCACAATAGATGTGATCGCGAGAATCTCTGTTGCGGGTGAGTTGCCCATAGGAGCTATAACCGCGATACTCGGGGGNCCGTTCTTTCTTTACCTTCTATTGAGGAGGTCGATATGAGGCTGAAAGTTAAAAACATCGTTGTTAGGCTCGGAAGCAGAGAAGTACTGAGAAAGGTAACATTCGAGGTCAAGGAAGGAGAGATGATAGCATTGCTCGGACCCAACGGCAGTGGGAAGTCAACGATACTCCGAACAATCTTTGGCATTCTTAAGCCTCTCAGAGGGGTTGTGATGCTTGATGGTAAGGGATTGGGTAGTGTGGAGGAAACCGCAAAGAAGCTCGGTTACCTACCTCAAGAAACACCCAACACGAATTTGAAGGTTCTGGATATAGTTCTCCTCGGTAGGACACCCTACATGGGTGGTTTAAANAAGCCAAGCGATGTGGACTACGATATTGCCATGAGTGCTATTCGGGAGGTGGGGTTGGAAAACCTTGTAACGAGAAGCTTTTCTGAGTTGAGTGGAGGGGAAAAGCAGAAGGTCATGCTCGCAAGGATTTTCGCTCAAAAACCAAAACTCATGCTTCTCGACGAACCAACCGCACACCTCGACATAACAGCCCAGATAGAGATCATGGACATAATCAGAAAAAAGGTTGAGAGCGGGGCATCCGCCATCGTTGCAATCCATGACATAAACCTTGCATCATCATTTGCAACCCAGATTTTGATGGTAAAGGATGGAGAGATAGCCTATGCGGGAAGAGCTGAGGAGGTAATTACTGAAGAGAGCATAATGGATGTTTTCGGTGCAGAGGTTAGTGTGAGGAGACACGGGAGGGGGGTGTACATAGTTCCAAAGTTCAAGGTATCGACTGGGGATAAGAGAGTGCATGTGATATGCGGAGGAGGTAGTGGAANGAGCATCCTGTATGCGCTGAGTGATGCGGGTTACAAAGTCTCAGCAGGTGTAATAAACGCTCTCGACTCGGATTGGGAGGTAATATCTGAAATCGGAGAGGTGGTTGATGAGGCACCATTCTCACAAATAAGCGACTCTGCTCATGAAGCGAACATACGGATGATTGATATGGCTGATGTGGTTGTGCTGTCGAACCTCAACATTGGAAAAGGCAACTTCAAGAACTTACTTGCTGCAAAGTACGCATGCAACCGTGGAAAACTTGTGGTTGTGCACGAGACCGACTTCAAACAAAGAAATTTCGCCGGAAGCGAGGCAGAGAGAATCTACTCGGAGATACTGGAAAAAGCTGTCGTAGTGTATGAAGAGGGGGATGTTGTTAATGCCATACGAAGATTACTGGGTTGAGGATGACACCTTAATTGTTAGGGGAAGTTTTTTCGGAGTCAGCACGGGATTGCTCGGTGGATGGAAAAAGGTTAGCTATGTTTTCAACCACACTGTTGGTGNTGAGTTTCATTCAGGAGATCCGGTCACCTACCTGAGGGGCGTGGCGAGGAAGTTCGAGCAAAGATACAAGCTAAGATCTTACTTTGGCTTACTCACATCCGTTCCGATGGATAAGCTGAGTGTTGAATTTTGCGGTGAGGTTACAGCTTTCGTTACCGCGGGGGTCAAGAACCCTAATGATCGTGTTGACAGGAGAGGTGTCGGCACTATAAATATCATAACGGTGTTTGAATGCAGATTAAGCAGAGGAGCTATGCTTAATGCAATAATAACTGCAACGGAATCAAAATCTAAAGCTTTACTTGAATCGGGATACAATTTTACTGGGACAAGTACTGATGCGGTGGTAGTTCTTTGCAAAGGTACGGGAAAGTATCACAAATATGCTGGTCCAGCCAGTGATGCAGGTAGAAAGCTGTGGAAGGCTGTTGCCAAAGCGGTCAAAGAAAGTCTTGGTAAATGGTGATGTTAAGTAAATGGCGATATTTTGTAAGTCAAAAAAAATTTACATTAAATCAAATAAATTGGAAAACTTTTTAAACTACACATCTGTTATAACATCATGAAAATGAAAACCGCCAAGATGGGTTTGGTGATCGTTGCACTCATTTTTGTAATCGGTTTAGCACAGGCAAATACTTTTCAAGGTGATGAACAGAGAACGGGGAATTTTACTTCGGATAAAGAGGTCTTACCTGTCTTAGCATGGAAAAAAAGCATCAGTGGTTTGGTGGGAGCATCACCAATATACTGGAACGGGCACATTTTCGTGACGAACTGGTACGGTTTTGGAGACTGGGCTCCCGGACTATACTCTTTGAACGCTGAAACGGGGGAGGTTGAATGGAGAAACAATAAAATAACTGGCTCCTCAACCGCAGTTATATTCGGTAACACTCTGGTGGTAGGCAATCTTTCCGGGCATGTGTACTATGTTAACGCATCCAGCGGTGCGATTGAAAAAGAGATTCTGCTTGAATCATCGCCATCGTGGTGGGGCGTTTCATCCTCTCCGCTCGTGTACAACTCCTCTGTTTATGTGCTAACATTTTCCAATGGGACTCTCTGGAAGCTCAATACGGATGGAGACATTCAGTGGAGAGTCACTACGGGTGGTGAGATCTCTCACTACACTTCTCCCACCGCTTATGGTGGGAGGATATTCTTTGCGGGCAACGATAGCGGTAATGCACTTTTCAGCGTCTATGAGAACAGCACAATAAGCTGGAAGTTTCCCGTTGAAGGAGATATAACGAGTACACCATCTGTAGGATACGGAAAGGTCTTTCTTGCAACGAATGAGAAACTTTACGCCGTAGGTGTCGATGGAAAGCTGGTATGGAGTGTTGATTTCAACGGCACGATCTCATCTCCCGCAGTTGCAAACGGCAAAATCTACATAGGTTCTGCGGAGGGCAAACTCTACTGTTTTGATGCGGAAAACGGTAGTTTGTTGTGGACTTTCACTGCAAACGGAAAGATAGATTCTTCTCCCGCAGTTGCAAACGGAGNTGTTTATTTCGCAACGAATACACCACAAGGAACGATCTATGCTGTTAACGCTAATACAGGGGATTTGTTGTGGTACTACAGACTGAATCCCCCATCTGGAAGCTACTACAACATAATGTCGTCCCCTTTCATCGCAAACAACAAGCTCTACATTGGGGCGGATAGCGGTTATGTATATTGCTTCAACTCGTCCGGAACTCTCGAGTACAATGTGACTTTGGTTCCCACGGATTTCAGCGTGGATGTCAATGGAAACTCGTACAATGTTGAAAGAGCGACAGCATTGGGGGCACTTTACGCAACTCAGGATTATGACGGTGAGGTGTTTTTCGAAATATCACTCGATGATAGCTGGTATGATCCGCAGACATCCTCCGGGCTATTTGTGAGTTCAATAATGGGTCTTGGAACAACCCAGGTGGGTGGAAAATGGATTTACTGGTCGGTGTGGAACGAGAGCAAAGCCATGATATCTGTTAGTGTTGATGCGTACAGCATCACAGGAAACAAAACGATCTACTACTGCTACGGTGATGGAACCAGCCTTGATAGTTGTCTTATCCTCTTGAAAATAAACACCGAGGTGAAGCCTGCGGGAGTATCCTCTTTTGAAGTCCTTAACGGGAAGATTGGTGGAAANCTGACCGCTTGGGTCAACATCACAACCACAGAAAGCAATTGGTATGTCGTGGTTGTGAGTGGTGTTAACGACAGCGGTGAGAGCTTGGCTGGACTGTCAACATTCTATCTTGAGGTTGGCGAAGAGCTTTCNATTCCGGTGCTCGTGCATGTACCCCAACTCGCAAAGACCGGAACATACAGACTTTACGCTGGGGTGTATAAGTATTCGGAGTATCCAAACAGTCCAATACATGTGTTCGGATATGTCACCGCAGAGGTGAGCTGATGCTCAAGCATTTGCCTGCTGTTTTAATTTCTATCCTCATCATATCTGCCTCGCTTTTGCCAGTCTCAGCTCTCACACTAAGTGTTGATGGTGGATGCGTGGATAAGCAGGTTTCCGTTACAACAGATATAGAAGCGATAGTAATCTTCAGAATGAACTCAGGAACACCCATCTTCTCGGAATCTTCCACATCTAATCCCGCTCTTTTTATTCCGAGAGTCACAGGAGTACTCAACATCACCGCAATAGCGGGTGAAGAGAAGGTGACCAAAACCCTCACGATTTCTGCGTGTCAAGGTGATGGTGTAAGCACCAAGAAAAACACCCTACCTTACGGAACCTTCGAGGTGTTGGAAAATGAGATTAATTGGAGAACTGCATTCGGAGCACTGAAAAAAGCATCTGAAATTAAAAGGTTCTCGCTCACACCGGAACTCACCGAGTGGGGAATTTTCGTCGAGTGTGTGAAGAATGTTTGTAAGGGTGATATGGGTGAGACCTCTGGATGGATGTACTGGGTAAATTATCCCACTGAACCTTTGCCCGGAACTGGAGCTACGGAATACAAGGTGTATCCGGGAGATGAGGTAGTATGGTACTTCTCAAGGGGTATGAGCGACTCTCCAGACACATCTCCGTATAAGGTTTACATTACTATTGGCTACAACTACGAGGTCTATGTTAGTGTTGTTTGGCTCTCAAAAATTCCACCATATCNTGATTTCGAATTCACTCCGAGCAATCCTGTTGTTGGTGAGGAGGTGGTATTCGATGCATCGGACTCGTATGATGACGGGGAAATCGTATCCTATCTGTGGGAATTCGGAGATGGTAGCGATGGGGAGGGAAGGATAGCATCCCATGTTTACGAACATCCCGGAACATACACGGTTAACCTTACGGTTGTTGATGACGACAACATATACAGAACGATCAGCAAGAACATAACGGTTGGAGAGTATGAAATTCGCTTGGATCGATTGAGCAGTACGAGTGCAATAGTGATAGAGCCTGAGAGGGTAGTCAGAGTGGTGTTTTCAGAGAATCTTACCGAAAATCTTTCCGTTACGGAATTGAAACTTAGATCCAAGGAACCAGCCAAGCTTGTTCTGTCGGAAAGTTATGCACCTCCGGGGTTGATTTACGGCACATTTTATAAATGCTTTGAACTGAAAGCAAATACTTCTGTTGAAGCGGAAATTGAGTTTAGGGTTTCAAAAGACATTATAGGAAATAAAGAAGTAGTATTGATGAAATTTAACGGGAGTTGGGTTGAGCTACCAACAGAGATCGTAAGTGAAGATGAGAGTTACATCTACTATTCAGCTAAAACCTCAACATTCAGCATCTTTGCTATAACGCTAAAATGGAATGATTTTCCCCTGAACACATCCGACGGTAGAATTAAGTCAGCTCTAAACTGGCTTAAAGCTGTGCAAAACGAGGATGGAGGTTTCTCAAATCCGGAAGAAGAGAGCGATATCTCAAAAACCGCTTGGGCGATAATGGCAATTGTTGCATCGGGAGAGGACCCCCACAACTGGAAAAAGAAGGAAAACAGTCCTATAGATTATATCAGGGACAAGCTTGGTGATGAAATCGACAAAATGGGTACCGCAGACTATGCAAGAACTATCCTCGCTCTCATTTATGCGGGAGAGGATCCGAGAAATTTCGGAGGGGTAAATCTCGTTGATAGGTTGAAGGCGAAAATGAAGGGTGACGGACAGATTGGTGACTTTATTTACACCACGATATGGGGCATGATGGCCCTTCATGCGAGTGGAGAAAATGTTAGCAGATCCGCGGAATGGTTAAAATTACAACAGAATCCAGATGGTGGATTTTCTTGGGCTGTTGGAGAGGAAAGTGATTTTGATGATACCGCGTCGGCAATTCAAGCTTTGATTGCTGTTGGCGAACCTAAGGATTCCGAACAAATTTTGAAAGCTCTTGAATACCTTAAAAAGGGACAGAACGATGATGGAGGAATGAGGTATTTCGGGAACTCTGCGAGCAACTCCGCAAGTGATGCTTGGACTATTCAGGCTCTGGTTGCAGTAGGCGTAAATCCGATGGAATGGAGAAAGAATAATATAAGCGTTGTAGATCATTTACTTAGCCTTCAGACGGATGAAGGTTACTTTAACTACACCTCAATTCAGACATCTAATCCCGGGTACATGACTGTAACAGCGATCATGGCTTTGCTCGGGAAACCGCATCCGATTAAGGTTCTTGAAAGATCTGAAACCGTTGTGCGTGATGAACCCACAAATGTATTTGCGGAGGATGATGGGAGCAAGGCGGTGGAGGAAACTATGGATGAAGGTCATACGAATTTATCGAATCCCATTGGTGTTGTAGAGTCACCAACTGTTGAATCTGTCGTCAAGCCCATCGTTAAATCCCCCACCCTTGAAGAGAAAAGAAAGAGCCCCGGGTTCTCAATAGTACTCGGGGTTCTGATACTAACAGCAACCGCATGTGTGAGGAGGTGGAAGTGGAGATGAAGAAACGCATCAAACTTGTATCACTTNCATTGGGGTTGATCCTGATCTCTATGCTTTTTCTGATGTGTACTCAGTCTCCACCCTCACAAACTTCGCATCCAACCTCCTTACAATCCTTGCAAGGTATTCAATCTCGGGATGAGATTCTATCTCATTTCAACCTCACGGAAATACTCAATGTTGAGCCAATCGATGACACAGGCTACCGAATTCAAGCTGGAAATCCTCAGAGAATAGTCTCTCTCGCTCCAAGCAACACCGAGATTCTTTTTGCTATCGGAGCGGGGGGTAGTGTGGTAGGTTTAACGGATTATTGCAACTATNCGCCTGTTGTTCTGGAGAAAAAGAAGAGTGGAGAGGTAGTTAGTGTTGGAGGCTACTCAACGATAAATGTTGAGAAGGTAATATCCTTGAAGCCAGACCTCGTTGTAGCGGTGTACGGGAATGGAATCGAAACGATCGAGACTCTCAGGAAATTTGACATAGATGTTATTGCATTTGATCCCAAGACCCTCAAGGATGTGATGGAAGATATAATCTTGATAGGCATAGCGACAGGACATCAAAGTGAGGCTGAAAAAATTGTAGAGAGGATGCTGGAGAAGATAAAGAGTGTAAGAGAGAAAGTTGGAGATAAGCCGAAAGTAAGAATTGCCCATATTCTCTGGCACGATCCGGTATGGGTTAGCGGTAAGAACACATTCATAGATGAGGTCATAACCATTGCAAACGGAGAGAATGTTTTTGAATTTGATGGGTGGAGGGTTGTGAGCCTTGAAGATATAATCTCCGCCAATCCAGATGTTATTCTCGTCAGCAGTGGCAGTGGAATGGGTGGAAATAAGGATGTGGTTTACGAGTGGGTACTCAGCGATGAGAGGTTGAAGAGTGTAAAGGCGGTTAAAGAGGGCAGGGTTTATGTTATCGATGCAGACATTATCTCTCGACCCTCCTACAGGCTTGCAGATGCTGTTGAAATTGTAGCGGGCATAGTAAGCGAGTCCACCGGGTGAATTTAAGGGTTGTGGTTTAAGCACACATCAGGATAGGTATAGTGCATTATGAACACAAACTAACAACCTTAACTATAACTCCAGTCTCTCCACCTCTCTGAAAACTCCAGCGACCTTGTAGAATGTTGTAACTTCCTTTAAATCACCCAGATCATCATCTGTGAGTCTTTTTTCAACCTCTGAGTAGAAAATATAGCTACCTAAGGAAATTCCGGACGGTCTCGATTCGAGTTTTCTTAAATTGATGTTTTTGTCAGAGAAAACTTCAAGCACTCTTTTTAGGGCTCCCGGTTTGTCTTCAACACCGAAAAAGAGGCAGGTANTATTGCCATCTAATTCGCACCCTAATTTTTGCATTCCTTTCTTTCTTATTATGTAAAATCTTGTTGTGTTGTTTTGGTTGTCTTGTATGCCTTTCTTAAGCATAAAAAGGTTGTATATTTCTACCGCACTTTCGGAGACTATTGCAGCGGAGAAATCGTCGAGCATTGAAATCGCATCTGATGTGCTTGTTGTGTACCTGACCTTCGCGAAAGGGAGATAGTTGTTTATGAATTCGGAACACTGGGCTATGGCTTGAGGGNGAGAGTATAGAACCTTAATTTCGGCAAAGCTCATTTTCCTCTTTCCAGCAAGAACATGAACTATATCCATTTTTGTTTCCGCAAAAACCTCTACATTATACTTCATTAAGCCATCTATGGATTTCAGTACTGTTCCGTGAACGGAATTCTCGATGGGGATCAGTCCGTACACTTTCTCGTCTCTCTCAACGAGCCTCATTATCTCATCAACTGAGGAGCAGTAAATCAAAGGCACCCTCGAGTGCGTGAGTTTTACCGCCACATCATCACTGAAACTACCCATAGGTCCAAGAACAGCCAATCTATTCTTTATTCCAAGCATTTTATACTCTTCTTCTTTTGTCAGCTCCATTATGTCCTGAAATANTCTCTTCAGGATCATTCTGTTCAGTGAGGATTTTGAAGTCAACTCTTTCAGCTTTATGTCCTCTACATCCGCAATCTCAATGGGCATTCCAGTTTCTTTTTTGTGGATGGCAATCTGTCTTCCAGCTGAAACTCTCTTTTCGATCAATCTGAGTATTAATGAATCAATGAGCTGGATGTACCCTCGTAACAACTCTATCTTACCTTCTGGAACCCTCCCTGCTCTTGATGAATCCATTATCAGGTTACTACCATCGGGATCTCTGAACACTTCTCTAAGTTCTCTGAAGATGGTCTCAAACTCTTTTTCATTCCTTAGTCTGTTGTTGAGATTTTCAAGACTTCTAAGAAACTCCTCTCTGAGTTCTTCGGAGTTTTTTTGAATCCTTAGGTACATTCTCCAATCCTGATTTATTATTCTGGATGCGAGCTTGTAGAGAGCATAGAATATGGGNGAGGAATAGCTCAAATCCTCATCATCAATTCTATCTTTGAGAAAGTTTGCAATCCCTATCAGAATGAAGTGGGATATTCCCTGAATCTCAGCCATCCTTAGATCGTGTAGCTCTGGAGGTATTCTGCTTATAACCGCTCCAGCATTTTCCATCTCCTTAAGGATAGTTTTCTCTTCTTCTCTCCCGGATTCTCTGACTACAATAATGTTTGACAACCCGATATCGCTGTCTGGAGCCATCATCGGATGTATGCTGAGGTAGTCAAATCCGCTGTAATCTAAAACATCCAGTATTCCTCTTTTCACGGAAGAGATATCCACGAGAAGAGGTCCTTTCTCCGTGGTCTCGCGACTTGGAACATTGCTTTTAATGTGATTGATCGCGGAACCAATTTCNTCCATGGGAATGCATAAAAATATGACATTGAAGTTCTTCATCTCTCCCTCTTCAATCTCCGATCTCTCTGGAAGGATGTCGTACCCTTTTACATAGTATCCTCTGAGGGAGAAGAATCTTTTAAAGAGATTGCCCATTCCTCCAACCCCGTATATCAAAATCGATGGTCTCAACGAACCACCTCAAAAATCGGATCCGATTGCCTTCCTTATTCTGATAACATCTTCTACCGACAACTGTCCCGGTGCGGATGACTTTCCGTCATGGCAGTAAATTATGGGGAATCCAATTAGAGCGGAAATAATTCTTGTGTATGAGAATTCCTTCCCGATTAGAAATGCTATTAGGTTTTCATACTCCAGATGCAGTTTTAAGATCATCTTCACATCCTCTTTGCTCTTTCCGGGTACCGCTACCTTAAAGATGTCTCCTCTTCTGTTCTCGATTATGTCTTGGAGGTACTCATAACCGGGATTTTCACAGGAGTGGTAGGATTCTATTACCTTAACTCCCGCCTTTTTAACCGAATCAATGAAATCATCTCCAACATCATGTTCTATGTCCATATAGTCCGCGTACATGACATATCTCGAGAGGATTCTCAGTCTTTCCTCTTCATCTCCCTCAAAATTTCCACCATCGTCTCTCCTTCTGCATGTGAAGATGATATCACCGTCGTATATCTCGATCAGTCTCTCCACTACATTTTCCGGGAGGCAGTCCAATCTCGCTTCAATCATCCTGCATTTTTTCATAACGGTCCAGCTGTAGTTCTCCGATGTTATTGTATATACGGGAATCATACCACTCCTCCTATCTCTCTATTATGAACTCTTCAACCTTTGTTCCAAAGTGTCTACCCTTTCCGGAATCCATCCAAACAAGAACCTTATCTCCTCTCTTAAGTGATGTAACTGAGATGTGAGTTCCATCTAATCTCATCAACTTTATTGTTTCTGCATTCTGTAAGATAATGGATCCCTCTTCATCATTTACTTTTGCTTTGATCATCAGCATGGGTCTCTTTTCAATTTTAACTCTTCCGATGAAACTCTTTCTAACTCTACCATCGAATCTAACGATTTCCACCTCATCTCCCGCCTTGAGTTCGGAAAGGTATCTCGTCTTGTCTCCGACTTTGAGGTAAGCATTGANACTTCCTGCATTAACTCTGAACGGTCTTGATTCAACATACTCGCTTTCCTCGCTCTCGCTTGCAATGAGAAACATGAATTTGGAAAGGTTTCCAACGAGCATCCCCTCTCCAACCTCCATTATTGTGACAGTATCTATNCAAACCCTGTCACCCATACCAAGCTCTTTGACTTCCACTATTTCTCCCTCAACGAGTTCTAAGTGGTGGGTGGATTGAATTAGATCTGAAAACTCCTTTAGCGACTCTCTATTTTTGTACTCTACTATAATTCCATCCGCACCTTTTTCCAAGGTTTCAAGGGAGAGTTTTGCGAATTCCAATGAGTTCGCTTTAACTATCAGTTTTGCTCCACCCTTCATAGCTATTAAATTCTCGAGGGGTATAACTTTCCAGTCTTTGAATTCCAGAAAGAGGTACTCTTTTTCCTTTGATTGTTCTATTGCTTTTTTTTGATCTTCAGAACTTCTGATCTCCACAAATGAGATCTCATCTGAGTTCTTTGAGTACACTTTTATTTTTCCGAGTTTTTTGATCTTATCGTGGTGCGTACTTGCGATAACTCCCGAAAAACCAAGCTCAATTGCGTCCGTTATTTGGGTTTTCGTCTCTTCCCAGTCATCACTTTCTGTTAACAACCACATCTCCTTCATAGAGTATCTCCTCTGCGGATTCAACCTCGAAATCCTCGTGGATTATCTTGTTCAGCGATTTAACAATCAAATCTGGTCTCGAATGCTGGAAAACATTCCTACCAATTGCTGCTCCCGATGCTCCTGCAAGGATTGCAGATTTCACCTCTGCTAATAGCTCCTTATCGGATATCTTGCTACCTCCAGCAACTACGATTGGTACCGGACAATTTTCGGTCACTTCTATGAAGCTATCGATTGATCCCGTAAAGTTCGTTTTTATTATATCAGCTCCAAGCTCGTAACCGACTCTAACAGCGTGTTTTACATTTCGTATATCTCTCTCGTTTATCCCCTCACCTCTCGGGTACATCATGGCGAGCAATGGAATTCCCCAAGAGTCGCACACCTCTGATACTCTTCCAAGAATTTCGAGCTGTCTTCCTTCCGTTGGGCTGCCAACATTCACATGAACGCTAACCGCGTCCCCCCCAAGCCTTATCGCCCCCTCAACAGATGACACAAGTCTCTTATCGTTGGGATCTCCAAGAGATGTTGACCCGCTTAGATGGATTATCAAACCGCCTTCGAATCCCGCAATAAGTCTCGAATGCTTGGCGATACCTTTGTGGAGGATTATCGCATCCACATATCCTTTTATTTTTTCTATAATTCTATCTGGCTCTTCTAATCCTTGGATAGGTCCTGAAGTTATTCCGTGATCCATAGGTACTATTAGTGTTCTGCCCTTTCTAATTATTCTGTTCAGTCGTCTTTTTTTTCCCTGCATTATTAATCACCTTTTATTTAATTTTTTTATTTTAGATATTGCACCACATATAACACCCACATAAACCACCCCTTTAAACAGCAAATTCAGTAATAAAACCAAAAGCCAAAGCTAAAGCTAAAACCGAAATAATAGAACTGTCCAACACTTTTGGTTGATTGCAATTTTAGCATTGGAATCATTCAGATTAATCAAAGTATTAAAATTTTTCGTAATTTTTACTTTTGGTTTTGAGGAGGAGTGGTAATCTAACTCGAACGGAAAACCTTAAATTCAATTTGTCACAAGAATAGTTAAAGCCCGGGTAGCTCAGTCTGGGAGAGCGTGCGGCTGAAGACCGCATAGTCGCCGGTTCAAATCCGGCTCCGGGCATCCTATTCTTAAAATGGAGATTTCCGATGGTTTTCCAGTCCTAAGAGAGTCCAGCAGTTTATTTATAATTTCTGAAAATCGATTTCTGTAATTTTATTTTAAAAATATATAATTCTACTGTGAAATTCTGATATGCAATCAACCTTTCTCTGGCTGTTTTTTGTTGTTTGA
>MTMT01000059.1 GCA_002010195.1 Archaeoglobus sp. JdFR-32 | reverse complement strand
TTTTTGCTCGGGTTGATGTATCAGGTTGGGAACTCCGTTTTGTTCTGTTAAGCCCTACATGAGCAAAATGCAGGAGTTTAATCCCAGAAACCTCTTGTTCGTATGTATCTCTTCTCCGCCTCCATGAGCTCTTTGTAAAATTCGTCATCGTTTCTGAAGTATCTTGATAGGATCCTACTTGCGTTCTCCGCTCCCACACCGTGAGTATTCATGGCGAGAACAGCTCTTCTGCCGTGAGAGAGAACAAGATTGGCAATTCTGTATAGCTCTTTCTTCGAGAAATCTTCTATTTTTCTCCTTGCGTTGAACACCGCAATGAAATTTGAACCACATTTTGGACATCTGAGATCATCGATCAACTTAACAGGGCTTCTAACGGTGTATTTGCAGTTTAAACAGTGAAAAACAGCAATTTCGTTTTCAAGCCTCTTTTTAAACATATCAAGAATTGCCGAGAAGGGCTTTGTGGGGGACAATAGATCGAACGCTTGCTCTCTCGACTCCAGTGATATTGGACTCAGAGAGTTGTATTTGACGATTCTGATAGACTTTCCAATTCTTCTGANCACATCCTTTGCTCGCTCGATGTCGAGTTTTTCGGTGAAGATCTCTCTAACCGCCTCCTCATATATAGGGGTATCTTTCAGTTTTATAACGAGTTTCCTAAGATTAATTCTCGACATATCACTTTCCTTTCTCAAATATCCAAATTTTCTTGCCGAGTGAATTATTTTCCACTGTAGCAGGTTTGTGTCGATTAAAGACCTCTCTGCAAGNTCAGGAATTGAATCTGGATGGATTGACAGGAGTATATCTGTAACTTCATCGCAATTTGCGGGACTGAGCTTGATTCGATATGGATCTATCTCTATTCCAACATTCCTGCCCTTTCTGGCGGATAAAAGTAGGGCTACAATTCTCCCTATGGTTTCGTTTACTCTGTGTCCAAAACAACAGTTTATGACCGCAACATTCTCTGAACCCTCGATTGTTATCAGAGTATCGGATGGAATCTCGTATCCCTCTTCCTTTTGTCTCGTGATGACATCGAATACAGTTCTTATCGCGTTCTCGTTTGTTTGAAATCTCCNCTCGATGAACTTTTTTACGCTTTCCCAGTCTTTTAGCTTTGCAATCTCTCTCCTCAATTTGCCAACCGCAATTGCAACCTCGAACGGGACGGGGATCTCCTCTCCAACCCACGATGGAATCTCCCCTTCTTTGGCTATGGGCTCGACTTTAACAACCTCATCAACGGAAAGCACTCTCCAGAGTTCTCCCTTCATGGCAAAAACTTCTCCGCTGAAGGTTGAAAGAAAACTCTCATCAAGTAAGCCAATCGTCTTTCCGGTGGTTATGTCCACAACCCTGTAATTTTTCTCATCAGGAATCATCGAGATGTTCTCGTAGAAGTAGTATCTCGTCTTTCTTCTCCCCGATATNACCTCCCCATCGAAGAATATAATGTTTCCGTTTGCGAGAAACTCACATATTTTTAGGAACTTGTCAAATTCGAGGTCTCTGTATGGGTATGCTCTTTTCAAGATGGAATAGACCTTTCTGACATCTATCATCTTGTATTCGAGAGCAATAGCCGAAATTTGGTTTGCAAGGGTATCTAAGCTTTCATGATGGATTCGTAGCTTCTCGATCTCGTTTCTCAGAGCCTTGTGTGATATTATCCAAGACTCCATTATATCATCGAATGTTCTCACAATGATGTATCCCTGGGATATCCTCTCCTTTCTGTGCCCGCTTCTACCTACCCTTTGAAGAAGCCTTGCAACCTCTCTCGGGCTGTTGAACTGGATAACCGCGTCTACATGCCCTATGTCGATGCCAAGCTCCATGGAGGATGTGCATATCAAAGCCTTCAGCTCTCCCTCTGCGAATCTCCTCTCTGCATCTATTCTCGCTTCTCTCGAGAGAGAGCCGTGGTGAACCTCAACCTCCATCATTTTCTTTAGTTTCAAGCCGAGTGCTTCCGCTGTTTGTCTGGTGTTCACGAAAATTAGAACGGATCTGTACTTTTCGGAGATCTCTTTTATCATCCTCAGCTCTGCAGAAACCTCGGGAATTACATTTAGCTCTTTTGAAAGCAGTTCATCGTTTTCAGCGACCTCTGGTTTGATAACCTGAAATCTGTACTCTTTCTCAAACTCATCTCGAATAACCTTGGCGGAAGAGGATAAAAAACCGGATATCTCATCTCTTATGGTCGCGGACAACCCGATTATCTTAAACTCTGCAAGCTCTCTCAATCGTTCAAGCCCTACAGAAAGCTGTACACCTCTCTCACTATCGACCATCTCATGGACCTCATCTATGACAACATACCTGACATTCGATAGTGCCTCTCTGAGCTTTCTCCCTTGAAACAGGATTTGAAATGTTTCCGGAGTGGTTATAAGGATTTGTGGTGGTTTTCTGCTNTGCTTTTTTCTTTCCGAATCCAAAGTATCTCCGTGTCTAACCGCCACTGAAAAACCGAGATTCTCTGATAGTCTCTCGAATCTCCTCANCATGTCTCTGTTTAACGCCTTCAGAGGGGTTATGTAAAGGAGGAATATGCCATTTACCTTTTCCCTTTTGAGCATCTCGTTTAGGATAGGTATCACAGCAGATTCGGTTTTTCCAGACCCCGTAGGGGCTATAATCAGCACATCCTTCCCTGAGGAGATGTTATTAAATGCTGAAATCTGAAGATCGCTAAGCTGTTCAATCCCAACCTCCTTAAGTGCTTTCTCGAGTTTGGGATGCATAATGTTTCTGAATTTAACTCCATCAACCCTGCAATCCATCGTAATTGGAAAATTTTCTCGCATTGTTTATAATTGTTTAGCTGGTAGTTGTTCAGGTAGTTGTTTAGCTCGAGTGGGTTTGATTTTTTGACCCCGTTCGAGGTTGCATGTACCAATCCACACTCCCGAGAGCGTCTGAGGAGAACAGGGATTAGGGGAGTGGTGGTGATAAGCCCCCTTCTGTTCCGACGGCATCAGTCTGAGCGCAGAAGCTTGCACCGGCGGGGACGGATCGTTTCATCCCGCATGGGTGACCTCTGCATTTGCTTCATCGCATTTCCCCATGCGGGTATCGTTTCTGTTCCGTTGCCATGCCTCTCGGCATACTCCCTTGCGGGAGTCCGCCTTTCTACGGTGGGGGGACTTTCCTCCTTTCGGTCAGGAAAGGTTAGCCGTCCACCACCTCTCCCCCTTTAAAGTTGAAGCATGGCGGTTAAAAACTCTTTTCGTACTCGGGCTTAAACCCCCAACCTATTCGCTTCTATGGTTAGGAGTGCTCCCGTAGGAACCTTTCCACCTTCTTTTTCGCTACTAAAACATACTCTCTATCCGGACTGAAAATTTCAAGGGTGAGTGTTTTATTATAGTATCTCAGGAGATGTTTTAGCACCTCCATCCACTCTATCTTTCCGCATCCGAGAGGTAGGTGTAGATCCCTCAATCCGTTGTTGTCGTGGAGGTGGACGTGTCTTAACCTGTCATAAAACCTGTCGATGAAGTCCTGAGGTTTTCTACCATACAGGCTTGCATGCCCTATGTCGAGGTGGAAATAAAGCTCAGGAATCGCACTCAAGATCTTCTCTGTGTTCTCAACAGTGTCGAATGGAGTATCTATCGGTTCATACATGATATCTATTCCGTATTCTTCTGCTATCTTGACTATCTTCCTTATTGATTCAATTTGAAAGCTGATTACCTCTTCTACTGAAAACAGTCCAGTCTGCCAGTTCGCATGTATGTTGACGAGTTCGACCTCAAGTTTATGGAATACCTTCAGATATCTCTCGAATTCTGCTACCGCGGAATCCCTTATTCTCTTGGATGGTGAGCTGATTGGAAGGTACCATGCGGTGTGGCCTATTATATCTAAGGAGTAGCTACCTACCACCTCTTTTAGCTCCCAAACATTGATCTTGTTCGGTGTAGCTTTATCTTCTTCGAGAAACAGATCCACAAAATCGAATCCGCTGTCTCCGATCCACCTTATTTCTTCGATCACATCTTTTCTCGGGTGGTTGGGGAATCCGAGTTTCATGTTTATTTTTTGGGGTTGAAATATAAAACACTATCTTTGGTTTGTGCCAATGCCTAACGCTGGTGTCGTGAATGACGGAAACTGCGGATCGAGGTTGAACGGGACTGGCTGAGCGGAAGTGAATGGGGTGAGAGGGAGNGTTTTTAAAATTTTTGTATGTAAGATAATTTTGAAGTTTTAAATTTTTTATCACTTTAAAGTTAACCAAAATCATTTTGAAGTTTGAAAGTCAAGAAATTTCATGGTTGGTTACAGCAGTCCAGAGACTTGGCGAGAGTTCTTTGAGACATATTATCAGCACGAGCTTAACAAACTCGCGGATGCTATTGTATCTTTGGACGGGGCGGAAAGATCAGTGTATGTTGATTTTTTGAGAGATCTTGCAATTTTTAGGGAAGGAAGACTTGCTGAGGAGTTGCTTGAAAATCCCGAAAAGGTAATTCAGGATGCGGTTAAGGGAATNGAATTGGCATATAACATTCATGATGTTAAACTCGAAAACTGTCAGGCGAGATTTGTAAATCTGCCACCTACGAGGAGGATCTTAATAAGAGATCTGAGAAGTGAACATGTTTCGAAGTTCATCTCCATTGAGGGTATAGTTCGAAAGGTGACGGAAGTAAGACCGAAGATTGTCAATGCGGTTTTCATGTGCGGTTCATGCGGTAGTGAGATTCGTGTTGAGCAAGATGACAGTTTTTTGAAGCAACCTTACGAATGTAAAAAGTGCCAGTCAAGGGGCAAGTTCATTCTTCTGCCGGAAAAAAGTGAGAAGATAGACAGCCAGAGGATTAAAATTCANGAGTATCCTGAAAACCTAAGAGGTGGTGAACAGCCCCAGACCATAGATGTTTTTCTTGAAGGAGACCTTACGGGCAGGATAAATCCCGGAGACAGGGTTGTAGTTAATGGAATAGTTACTGCAAGAGTGAGGGGGATAGCAGGAAAAAAAATCCCTCAGATGGATATTTACCTCAAAGGGAACTCCATAGAGATTCTTCAGCAGGAGTACGAGGAATTTGAGATCAGTGAGCAGGATAAAAAAAGAATTCTCGAGCTTAGCGAAGATCCGGAGATCTATACAAAAATAGTTAACTCGATAGCACCAGTCATCTACGGATACGAGACAATAAAGCTTGCTATCGCCCTCCAGCTCTTTGGAGGAGTTAGGAAAAAACTCCCTGATGGAACCGAGATAAGGGGAGATATACACATACTTCTTGTGGGTGATCCNGGAGTTGCAAAATCGCAAATGCTGAGGTATGTTCACAGAATAGCTCCGAGAAGTGTATATACGACGGGAAAGGGAACGACATCTGCGGGTTTAACAGCAACAGCGACGAGAGATGAGATAGATGGTAGATGGACACTTGAAGCGGGAGCACTCGTTCTTGCGGACAAGGGCATAGCTCTTGTTGATGAGATAGACAAGATGAGAGCCGAAGACAGATCCGCACTCCACGAGGCGATGGAACAGCAAACGATCAGTGTTGCTAAAGCGGGAATAAACGCGATGTTGAGGTCGAGGTGTGCGTTGCTTGGAGCAGCAAATCCAAAATATGGCAGGTTCGATCCATATTCTCCGATAGTGGAGCAGATAGATCTCTCACCAACTCTCCTGTCGAGATTTGATTTGATATTTGTGATGACTGATCAACCTGATGCGGAAAGAGATAGGTTTCTTGCAACTCACATCCTCGATACACATGAAATCGGTGAAAGGCTTGAGTTTATGAGAAATCTTGCTGTTGGGGAAGTGAGTTTGGAATTAAAGAAAATTGAACCTGAGATCGATCCAGACCTCCTCAGGAAGTATATAGCCTATGCCAAAAGAACAGTGTTCCCTATTTTGACGAAGGAAGCGAAAGAAAGGATAACTGAGTTCTATGTCAATCTTAGGGATTCTTCAAAAGATACTTCGGTAACTATCACCGCAAGACAGCTTGAGGCTTTAATAAGGCTCGCTGAGGCATCTGCGAAGCTTAGGTTATCTGACAAGGTAACGACGGAGGATGTGGACAGAGTTATAGAAATCTTCAGAAGAAGTTTGGAGCAAATAGCTCTCAATCCTGAGACGGGAGAGATAGATATCGATTACGGCTTTACAGGAACATCTAAAACTCAGAGAGACAGAATATTCACGATAAAACGGATAATAGAGGAGCTTGAAGCTCAGGAAGACTATAAAAAGGGCGTACCGGAGGAGGTAATTCTGAGGAAAGCGGAGGAGAAGGGAATTGATTTTGCAAAAGCCAAGGAAGCACTGTATAAGATGAAGGAGATGGGTGAGTTATATTCACCGAAACCAGATAGGTACAGGGTTGTACACAACTATTAACCCGTCATTGAGTTACTCGGGTGCCACTTGTCAAAAATAAGCAACTTGCTAAAAAATAAATATCCATCCATCTTTGAATTCTCATGGATCTCAACGAAAGAAGGGTCAGAGGAATTGAATTCGAGAAAAATACTGTGTTTGAAATCATAAAGGGAATGGAGAACACAGCCTTTAATGCAAGAAGACTCGGTTATGCCGGAAAACTGTTCAGAAAGATGGTTGAAAACGACTACTTCATTTTTCTGACCTTATCGGGAGCTATGATTCCTGCAGGCATGAGAAACATAATCTCCGGTATGATGAGGGAGGGCTTTATACACTCTCTCGTGACAACTGGAGCAAACATCGTTCACGAGGTTGTAGAGGCGATTGGAGGACGACATGAGATCGGTAGTGAAGATGCGGATGATATTGAGCTTGCAAACAGGAATGTGAATAGGATATACGATGTTTATGTCTCTCAGAATGCCTTCGAGATGGTTGAGAACTTTCTTTCACCCATCATATCATCTCTTGATGGTGCTCTATCCACTCCTGAGTTTTTGAGAGTGGTTGGGGGTAAGCTCGAGGATGAGGAATCCTTTTTAAGGATCGCTTACGAGAAGGGGATTCCCGTGTTCTCACCCACACTACACGATTCGATTATCGGGCTCCATCTTAGTATATATAGGAAGAAAGGATTCTTCATCGATTTTATGAAGGACATCAATCACATGCTCGATCTTTGTTTCCAGAAAAAGCCTATTGGTGTGGTAATCGTTGGAGGAGGAGTTCCAAAGAACTTTACACTTCAGGCAATGCTTCTTGCAGATGGATTTGATACCGCCATCCAGATCACGACGGATTCTCCCCAGTGGGGAGGATTAAGCGGGGCTACATTAAGTGAGGCTAAGAGCTGGTGCAAGTTGAAGGATAATGCAGATGAGGTCACGGTCTATTGTGATGCAACCATTGCTCTACCCCTCCTATACGCGTATTTACTTGAGGCAATCTAATTTTTCATTTCTTTGTTGTATCTCACGGGATTCTTAGATAGAGTTTGTAATTCGTGGACATCTGACTATTCAATAACTGAAGAAGAAAAAATTTAAGAATTTAAGGCATAAAATTGTCTCGAATATGGGTCGTAAACTCGGGAAACTTGGTGGAGACCACACAACGATTATCGGTGGGAGAAAAGGAAGAAGATTGATCCAGAGAATAGCCTCCGAAGAGGAGATTAAGAAAATTATCCCGGGAATTATAAAAGTGGGAATGTCTCCGAAGGGAGGTTTGAGAGCTAAATTTTTAAGACCAGATGAAAGAGGAAATTTAAGACTTCTGCTTCGTGAAGGATCGTCTGTGCAGGAAATATTTATTGTTACGAAGGCAAGTTCATTCAAAGAGGGAGAAGAGATTGCTAAAAAGCTTGAGAAATATCTGCGATGAACTGCAACTATGCACTAAGGAGCTATTAACAAAGCTATTAAGTATCGGTAATACCGGGGCTTTTACCCATTAGCAAAATTTATAAAATCATAATTGAAAAGTCTTCCTACACTGCAATATGATGACTGCTAAGGTGATTGCTAAGCCTGATTACAAAAATTAAATAAATGGTTTGAAACCTAATACGGATGTGTTCGGGATGATTGAGAGTTGGGAAGAATACAGAATAATAAATGAATCCTTAGAAAATCTTGTTAACAATTCTAATGCAATCCCAAAAGTGAAAAACGCTCTCAATTACATAATTTCAGCGGGGGGAAAAAGAACAAGACCGATAATTGTCCTTCTTGCCGGGAAATTATGTGGGGGGAGCTATGAAGATGTGATTAACGCTGCAATGGCTGTAGAGCTAATTCACACCGCTTCACTCGCACATGATGATGTGATCGATAGGGGCACAACGAGGAGAAATGTGAAAACATTACACATCGAGTACGATCTTTCCGTAGCAATCCTCGTTGGAGATTGGCTCATATCGAAGTCCGTGGAACTCACATCCGTTTATGGTGAGGAGGTTGTGAAGGAGTTCTCCCATGTTGGGATGATGATGTCCGAGGGAGAAGTGCTTGATGTGTTCAGTACTAAGGAAAAGTTCGATGAGAAGGATTACTTCAGATGTATTGAGAATAAAACCGCATCACTTTTTGCTTACAGTGCTAAAAATGCATGTAGGATCGTTTCGGATGATAAAAAAGCTGAAATGAAGCTATTCGACTACGGTAGAAACCTTGGAATAGCTTATCAGATGGTTGATGACTTAATCGAGTATCTTGAAATATTCGATGATAAAAGCTCCGAACTCGAATCCAGAACATTGCCGATGATATATGAGGAGAAGTACGGTTACGAGGAGGCAATCTCGAAAACTATGGGTTTGATAAAGGAACATTCCGCAAAGAGTGTAAATTCTCTTGATTACTTCGAAGACTCTGCGGAAAAAGAAAAGCTTCTTTACATGGTCGATTACATGACTGAAAATCAGATAAGGAATTATGTGAGGAGGAATAAACCCAAGATTGAAATATTTTGAATGCGGACAGTATGATGCCACATATGGTAAACTTTAAACTTTTTTGAGCTTTCTTTCCATCAGTTTTCTCGAATTCTCGAGTATGTTGTTCACTTTTTCAATCCCTGATCCGAGAGCAATCTTTTCCGCGGTGGCGGTGTTTATGAAGTCCGTGGGAGAGTGCGAGTCTGTGTTAAGTACGAGTTCACATCCGAACTTTCTCGAGACTTTAGCAACATATCCGTTTGTAAGGCTGTGCCCCTTCCGAGAGGTAATCTCGAGATATATTCCGTTTTCATACGCTAATTCAGCGGATTTTTCATCGATCAAACCCGGATGAGCCAAAATGTCAATTTCTTCCTGCAGTGCGTAGAAGTTCGTCCCCTCCCTCACCGGTTCAGCTATGGTCTCACCGTGAACGACTATGATCTCTGCCCCCTCCCTTAAGGCAAGCTCTACCGCTCTTCCAATCATTTTTGGCGGAACATGGGTAATTTCAATTCCGAAAAGGATTTTTAATTCGTAATCATCCCTTACATCCTTCATTCTGTTCAGTCTGTCCATTATACTTGGGATGTTTGAAAAATCACCGTGATCTGTGATTGCAAACCCTTCGTTTCCCATTTCAGCCATTCTTCTTGCCATCTCCGATGGGATAAGTTCACCGTCACTAAACACTGAATGTGTGTGGAGATCGATCATACAAAAATGTTTAAATAAAGACATGAAAAACTTTTCCTTGTGCCCGGATTTAAAAGGCTGGTTTTGGATGTTTTGAAACCACACGAGCCAAGCAACCTTGTGCTTGCTAAGAGACTCAGTGAACTCGACAACATCGATGGGGTTAATGTGAGTCTGTACGAGATAGATCAGAACACGGAGAATGTGAAGATAACCATTGTTGGAGATGATATGAGTTTTGAGGATATTAAAATGGTTATAGAAGAGCTTGGGGCGGTGATACACAGCATAGATGAGATTGTCGCCGGTAAAAAATTGATAGAAACTGTGAAGACCGAACAGGACAGGTAGGCTTAGGATTTGTACTCTTCAACCTCTTCGGATTTTTTTCTTTCAAGGTACCTCAAAGCAGACATCCATACAGTGGTCATCATAAAATTTAATTGATTTAAAGTAAAATAAATTTTACTACTGTTCCAGCGGAAATGTGAGCTGGGACTTAGTTGGTGTATTGGTGAAAGTCCTTTTGGATGAATATTTTCTTTGTTCGGATGCATTACTTGCCCGTGCAATCATTCTCATTGTCATGTCGCACGCTCCTCACCACTCTCAGATATTACAGCACTAATTTGCACTTATAGGTATTAAAAAATTGGGTGGGGGATGAAAAAAGTAGGGAGGGGGATTTATCAATTATTTATAATGATTGTATATTAAGTTTTCGATTTTTCTCGTAGGAGGTTGAGAACGGGCATCATCATCATTTTTGAGAAACTTGCGATAACCCTGCTCTCGCTCACCACTCCGAGGGAGTTTTGACCTTTAAAGATGAACATCGTTTTAACCTCGTCGAATATAAGTAAGCCGTGACAGTGATTTTTGAAGCTGTGAATTACCTCCTCCTTCTTCTCGAAGTCGTAGGATTCGGCATTTCTTACATCGGATGCGTTAAGGGAGATTAAAACGAGCTTGGATTTAGCACCCTCAAGCACATCTTTTATATCCTCTGTTATGTAGGAGAGTATGCCGAAAATGCTTTCCTTAGATTCTTTTACCAACTCCTTCAGCTTCTCTATAACAAAGTCACCTCTGTAAATCTTTATTTCTTCAATTTCTGTCATTTTAATTTTTGGTAGCTCGTTTTTTAGGAACTCTATTCCTTTAGTTGCGTTTTCTGAGATTATTCCAATAATTTCTTCGAGTTTAAGTGGTTTAAACTTTTTTGGCTTTCCGTATGATTCAACATAACCCTTTGACTCAAGGGAACTCATGACATCGTATACGGATGTTCTTGGTATTCCGCTAACTTCTGATACCTCTTTTGCAGTCATCTCTCCTTTAGATAGGAGAGAAACAAGTGCTTTAGCCTCGTATTCGCTGAATCCGAATGATTTCAGTACTGAGACTATCTTCATCATTTTTGCTTTCACCACAATATTTATATAATTTTTCGTCGGGAGAGCAACTACAAGATGTAAGGTGATACAATGAAGTTGAAGGGAATCATTGCATTGTTAATTCTGATTACCCTGATTGCAAATGCTCAAGCTCTCGATTACGAGGAAAAACCGGGAGTTCAAATATCGATGGCTGGATCAAACCAGTTCAGCAAGGGTGAAGAAAGGGTAGTGGTGCTGACGGTATTCAATCCAGCGAAGAGAGTTGAACTTGATTACGACGACTTGAATGAGGCAAAGTTTTTCGGTAATGGTGATATGCTTTTTACCGCATACAATGTCTCCATAAAGCTTGTGGGGAACTCTGCGATAGAGGTGGAGACACCACCTCAGAAGCTACCAGCCCTCCCTGCTATGAGTCCCGTAACCCTTCAGTACATTGTGAAGGTCAAGGATGAAGCAAAATCTGGAAGATACTCAATCAAAGCTATGGTTAGTTACGAGATCATAGACAGGCTCGTCAGACTTGAAACGTTCTCCACCACAATGATCCCGGAGAAGTTCACGAACACCATAACACAAGTTGTTACCGATCCAACGAATCAAACAATAACGAATACGACAACTTACGAGTATTCCATCTCAACAAAGGAGTACAAATTGGAGTATGTAAAAAAAGAGGTGGAGATTCCACTGACAGTATATGTGAAAGAGGAGGATGTTAAACTTGAGATTCTGAATGTATCTACCTCGAATCTGATTGGTGGTGGAAAGGGCAAGATCGAGGTTGAAGTTATAAATGCGGGAGAGAAATCAGCGAAGAGTGCTTACCTTGTTCTTGAAACACCATCCGGGTTCGAAGCAACATCTCTATCGATCTCACAACCCTTAGCTCCCTCCGGAATGTCTGGATTGGGTGGAATGCAGGGTGTGGGAATCTCTGGGACTCCGGGTATGCCCGGAATGGGTTTACCGGGATTTTCAAGTCCGTCTATTGGTTCTGGAGCCTCTACTTCTGCTATGCCATCGACTGGAAACCCTGCCTACTTTGTCGGTGATTTAGAACCGGGTGAAATCGCGAAAGCGGAGTTCTATGTTAAGGTGAATGTTAAGGATGGTGGGAGGTATCCGCTGAAGGTTAAAGCGGTTTACCTCGATGAGAGTGGTACCCTGAAGGAAAGCAAAAGCGTACCGTTCGGAATTAATGTTAGATCTGCACCATCTCTCGTCATTAAAGGTGTTGAGAGCAAGGTTTTTGCAAATGCGAAGGGCGAGGTGAAAGTCGTTCTCACATCTACAACTGATCTCGAGGATGTTAGCGTATTTCTAAGGGCAAATCCACCGATATCTGTTTTAAGTGCTGAATATTACATTGGGGATCTGAAGAAAGGGGATGAGAAAACTGCGATCTTTAAGGTGAGTGCGAGTGATGAAGCCAAACCCATTCCATACCCCGGAGAGGTTTACCTCAGGTATAGAACGATGGACGAGTATTCGGAAACCTCACCGGTTAAAATTGGGATTGAAGTAAATCCGAAGCTTGAGTTTGATATTGAAGGGATTGCGGTGATAAAAGCGGGGAGCGAAGATATAGTGTCCTTCTCAATTAGAAACGAGGGAAGTTATGCAATAAGAGATGCTACCGCACGACTCACGATAGTAGATCCGTTCTCTTCAACCGATGACTCAGCGTTCATAGGCGATTTGGCTCCNGGAGAAAGCAGGGATGTTGTNTTCAAGATCAAGGTCGATGCTGGAGCAACACCCAAAACTTACGGACTGAATCTCGAGGTAAAATACAAAGACCCCGAGGGGGAGTGGGTAATCAGTGAGCC
>MTMT01000113.1 GCA_002010195.1 Archaeoglobus sp. JdFR-32 | reverse complement strand
TTTTTGGTTATGATTGTGCTAAGATTGTGCTAGATATAGCTTCCCTAAAATCTAAGCTGTGAGACCTCAGAGTTTTCTTAAGTTCTCCCATATTACCTTTCTTACCGGGTATTTTTTGCCTGAAATTTGTGTAGTCCCCTCTTGTAGAACTCTAATTATATCCTTCAGCTGGGTCCTCGATCCAGCTTCATTTTTTCTTAAGTTGGGCAGGAGGGTGACACCATACCCAATACCGTCTTTTGAGTGCGCATCACTTCCTGCGATTTTCGTCTTGCTGTATCGTTTTGCAAGCTCTTCCGCTTTCAAGGTGTATCTTTTAAGGATGGTTCTCGAGTTGAAGACCTCTACACCGTTAACTTTTTCTATTATCTTTTCCGGNTTTTTTGAACCGTTTCTGTAGAATTGGTATGGGTGGGCTATTGCCAAGAACTTGTCGGATGGATCTATCTCCTCAACACTCACTCCCTTATCGTAAACTTCAATATTCTCGTTGCCGAATATCAGAATATGTCCTTCTTTTGCTGAGAGTTCGTATCCCGGTAGTATGGTGATATTCAGANCCTCTCTTTCTACAATCTCCATAGCTTTTATCGATCCTTCAAGTGTGTCGTGGTCTGTTATCGAGATTACATCTAATCCCTTGTCAACCGCTGTTCTTAACAGGGTCTCGACATCATCTATCCCATCACTTATGTTGGAATGAACATGAAGCTCGCACTTCAGGAACTTTTTGGATTCTGAGTATTCTGGACTCATGGTTCACTACTCCTTCAGTTTCCACTTTGTAATCTTTCACGGGAAATTATTTTAATTATTCCCCCATTAATCTTTTTTCGATGAGGGTTCTTGCAGTAACCGGAAAGCTCGCTGAAAGTATTGTTAGGGAGTCCCTGAAGGATTTCTCGTCTGCTGATGTCCTTGTTGTTGATATAGATGTTGCAGCATTTATAACACNATCCCATCTTAGAAAAGTTGATCTCTCTGCATATGATCTGGTTCTCGTACCCGGATTAACCGCTGGTGCTGATTGGAAAGAACTTGAAAAGGAAAAAGGTGTTAAGATACGACTTGGAACGATACACGCATACGATTTGAGGTTTTTNCTTCCGATGTTGGGGAGTTTTGAGCTAAGTCACNAGGTGCCCGCGTGCAAGTTTATCCTGAGCAAGAAAAGGGAGGAGGTTTTGAGGGATGTAGATGGATTGGAGAGGGACTTCTCGTTTAAAATAGGGAATGTCTCCGTGGGTGGTAATTCGAGGATGAAGGTGGTTGCGGAAATCGTATCTGCGACGAGAATGGATGAAGGTGAATTGAAAGATAGAATAAGGTATTATGAGCTTAGTGGGGCAGATATAATTGATTTGGGGGTTCCGTTGGAAGAGAATCCTGATAAAATTGAGAAAGCGGTTATGGTGGCAAGAGAAACCACCGATCTGCCACTGAGTGTAGATACCTTTGATGTAACCGCTATTAAAACCGCTACTGATTGTGGCATAGATATGGTGATGAGCATTACAAAATCTAACTTGAAAGCTCTTGATTTTGTCGAGGATCAGGCTGTTGTAGTTGTGGACAGGAACATTGCTCAGCTGGTCAGACTTGTTGAGATAGTGAGGGAGGTAACTGATAAGGTTATTGCGGATCCGGTACTCGATCCTTTTCCGAAAATCTCCGATTCTATACTCAGGTACCACAGGTTCAGGGAAATTGATGAAAAAACTCCAATTCTTTTCGGTGCGGGGAATGTGACTGAACTTTCCGATATGGACTCCATAGGTTTAAATGGTTTTATGGCAATGATTGCAGAGGAATTGTCCGCAAACCTAATCTTCACGACGGAAGCAAGTCCGAAAACCGTAGGAAGTGTTAAAGAGTTGGCAATTGCAACATATCTCGTTAAGGGCGCAAAAATCAGGAAAACTCCACCTAAAGATCTTGGAATCAATCTTTTCGCTATAAAAGAGAAAACGAAATTCGAAACATGTCCTCCTAAGAACTACATCATTGCAAAGGAGTTAAAATCGTTTTTCAAAGACCCCTGCGGTGATTTCAAGATCTGGGTGCATGGTGACATGATCGTGTGCGAACACGAAGAGGTTACAATAGTTGGAAGGAGAGCCAAGGAAATTTATGACACTGTTGTAAGCAAGAAACTGATCTCGAGAATGGATCATGCATGCTATCTCGGTAGGGAGTTGATGAAGGCTGAATTGTCTCTTCTACTGAAAAAGAACTACCTTCAAGATCAGGATGTGGATTTTGGGATATTTATGTTTGAGAACCCCTCCCCCATCAAGCCCTTCTCCCGCACCTTTGGCACCGCACCGTACATCACGGATGTAGAGTCTGAAGAATCATCAGACGCATCAGATACAACATCGAAGAAGGAAAAAGAATAATAATCCGGTTGCCCAACTTGAAAAAGTGGAGAGGAAGATAGTAGTTCACTACGGTGAGATAGGACTCAAGGGAAAAAATAGGGACTTCTTTGAGAAGTTACTCGTGAAAAATATAAGAAGGAAAGGTGGAAAGGTAAGAAGAAAATACGGTAGACTAGAAGTAGAGTTTGAAGAAGGTATTGAAGAGAAGCTGAGAAAGATTCCGGGTATAAAGTATTTCGGCTCGGGCTTTAAAACATCCCTCGATATGGATGAGATAAAGTCTGCAAGTTTACTTGCCCTCCCCAAATCGTTCTCAACATTCTGCGTTAAGGCTTCGAGGAGCAACAAGAGTTTCCCTCTGAACTCCATGGAGATAAACAGGGAGGTAGGCTCTTTTATACAGAGTAGCTTAAGTAAGCGTGTAAATTTAAAGAATCCTGATGTGTTGCTGAGAATAGAGATCTATGAGGACTCAGCATATGTTTATAGTAAAAGAGTAGAGGGAGTTGGAGGTTTACCTTCCGGAAGTGCTGGGAAAGTTGTGTCTCTTATATCTGGCGGGATAGACAGCCCTGTTGCAAGTTTTATGGCTATGAAAAGAGGNTGTGAGGTGGTTCTTGCGCACTTCTTCAATTCAACCCTCCACTCTCCGGAGGTGAGGAAGAAGATTCTGCTCTTGGCTGAGAAGCTGTCGGAGTTTCATCCGGTTAAACTATACATGATTCCTTTCGAGGAAATTCAGAGGGAGATAATAAGNACAGTTCCGTCAAAACTGAGGATGGTTGTTTACAGAAGAAGCATGATGAGAATGGCTAATATGATTGCTGATAGGGAGAATGCGAAGGCAATTGTGACGGGAGACAACCTCTCGCAGGTTGCAAGTCAGACCCTCGAGAACTTGCATGCAATTCACTCCGTTTCTGAGAGGGTGGTTTTGTCTCCGTTGATAGGGTTCGATAAGGAGGAAATTATTGAAAAAGCAAGGGAGATCGGAACCTATGAGATATCTATTCTACCCTATGAGGATTGCTGTTCTTTGATGGTAGCTAAGCATCCTGAGACAAGGGCAAAGATTGACGAGATAAGAAAGTTTGAGTTGTTTGATGAACTGGAAGAGATCGTGGTATCCCGGTCAGAGATATTTCACTATGGGTAGGTGGATATGAGTGTGCTAATTAAGAGGGTTAAAAGTTATGAAAAGATTGGAGAAAAAATTGAGATTAAACACCTTTTGAAAGACTTCGTTCGAGAAAGACTCGAGTCGAAGTCTAAGGTCGTGTTAAAACCCAACTTTTTAAAGTGGAGCAATCCCGAGGATGGCTGTGTTACACACCCTGGGCTTGTAAAGGAGATTGCTAGATTTTTCGGTAGGTTGGGGAAAGAAGTATACATACTCGAAGGAGGATTCTCTAAGGACGTGTCGGACAGGTATTTTGATGAGTATGGTTTGAGAGAGGTTGCGGAGTGCATAAATCTGAACAGGCATGAATTTGTGAATGTTCAAATAGGTGGGGAAAAACTGAAGTCTGTAAGTGTATCTAAGCAGGCTTTGACTCTCCTTAAGGACTCATTTTTTGTCAGCATACCCAAGTTAAAGGTGCATCATCTCACTCTCGTAACCTTGGGCATAAAAAATAACATGGGTTTTTTGAAGAAGCCTGCGATGAACATGCATCTCGGCATAAACAAAAAACTTGTAGATCTGCTCAGGGTTTTCAATCCGAATTTGGTTGTTATTGACGGTGTGATCGGTGGAGAAGGATCGGAGGGTAACACGAAGCCAGTAAGTCACGGGGTGGTTGTTGTTGGGGATAATGTTGTTGAGGTTGATTCTGTAGGGGCTTATTTGATGGGTTTCAATCCGGAGGAGATTGGATTCCTCAGGCTGGCAGGTGAAAGAGGGTATGGGGAGTATAGGATGGATAGGATAGATGTGGTAGGAGAAGATGTCCACGACATCCATAGCTTGAGGGTGAAGTACAGGATTTCTGGATTGAGGAGGTTGTTGGGTAGGCTCAGTATTTGAATAAGATAGTAGGTATAAACCGAGCTTAGTATTTCGGAAGTGTATTAGAGTGGTTAATCAAGTACAGAGATTGCTGGCTAATGTTTGGTGGTAGCTCATAGGGCCGAGCTCTTATACTCTGTAAATTGAACCGAAATGAACCATCAATATCATCATCATTGTGAAATTAGAAAGAAATTAATAAATACAAAATAACTTTTATTCAGTAAATGATTGTTATGGGTGAAGACGGAAGACTCAGCTTGGATATGCTGATAGGGTTATCTATCTTTCTCTTTGCATTCATATTTATTGGACAATTTCTTCCATCAGTTTTTGCAGACACGAGAAGTGAAATTTCAGTCTTTTCGGAGGCATATAAGGTTAGCGTACTCCTTGTTGAGGATCCGGGGAGGTGGATAAATCTCAACAGACCTGATGAGAAAGGATTCCACTGGGAGAACGAGTGGTATAAAAACAATATTAGCTTTCGTCCCGGGTTGTCGAGGGTTGCAAGACCCGGCTTCATAAGTTTACAGAAATTGGCGGAATTTAAGAATGCCACATTTGTGAATCAGTTGACATACAGTGATGACACTTGGATTAGGGATGTTTTCGGACTTGATACACCTGATAAAACATATCACATTAATATCTCTATGTTGATACCACAATCAACAGCCTATGAGCAGTACTACTCAGTTAATGTTTCTGGAATCCCTGTGCTCTTGATAGGACCACCGATTCCAAATAAGAAGGTCTCAAGATATGAAAGGATAATCAACCTCCCTGCTACAACTGAATTCATCAACACGACAAGATCAAACCCAAGTAATGAAAATTATGAGGTTAGNAATGTGTCTTTTCCTCTCGGCGGAGCATTGATGATACTCAGGAGTGCCTACAACCCTTCCGCAGCATGCTGGGTTAAAATTTATGTGGATCTTGAGAACACAACCTCTGGCAACTCATCATCTCGGTTAATATACGATTTGAACAGAACTACATGTACTGACACTTCCATATTTGGAACTTATCCCTTGACAAACCAATTGAATTCCGCGTATGAAGATGCATACGATGACTTCTACACAACTTATGGTGAAACTCCAGATGCCAACAAGATTAGAATGAGGATAAAAAATCTTAATGCGACAGTGGGTTTGTCAAATGCGGGAGAGATTCTTGGTGACTTTGCATCTGGGCTGGAAGCAAGAGTAGTGTCCAAGCTTGTCGTTACGGTATGGGAGGAGTGATTGGGTAAATGAAACCGGTTAGAAGTAGGAGAAGTGTGATGGATACAAAGAAATGCGAGAGTGCACAGGCATTCACTTTAGAGGGTATTACCGCAGCATTGCTCCTCCTTATCGTAACTTACGCACTTTTTGAAAGCTCCGTAGTAGTCTCACCTATATGGAGTGAATACGGAAACATCCAATTGAAACAGAAGGGATATGATGTTTTGAGGGCTCTTGATGTTCATAGAACTTCCTTGGATCAATCTAAGTGTCCGGATCTGGCGAATGTGTCCAANAATTCCATCCAGTATATGCTAATTCAATTGAATAGATCGAACATTACTGTGAATGAGGAGTTTGAGAATGCTTTAAATGCTATGCTCGATCCGTCGGTTAAAAAAAGAATGGAGATTTATTGGATAAATCAGTCGAATAATAATACACTTGAAAATCTTGTTTTGATTAATAATACGCCGATACCCGATGCGGTTGCGGTTAGCAGAGTCATTGTTCTGTATCCGTGTGAGGTGACACCTCAGTCTCCGTTTAATGAGAGTGTGGATGAAGACCCGCTTGCAGTAGAAGTGAGGATGGTGTTGTGGTATGTATAAGTTTTAGCTTGAAGTTTAGTGGGTGTTAGTATGAAAAACCGAGAAATACATAAATATAATCTGTATAATAGGTTGAATATAGGTTGGATTTGTGAGGTTAGTATTAAGTGGGTGTTAATATGAGGAATGGGAGAGGTATAGTATGTATCGGAGGTAATGGAAGGTGTAGTGATGGTGGATTTACCACAAACGAGCGAGGACAGGTTTTAATCTTGTTCTCACTTATAGTCGCAAGTTTAATCGCCTCTTTGTCAATCCTTCATGCACAAAACCTCATAGCTGGTGTTGAGAGTTCAAGGGCATTTCTGAGNTTCCCAAAGGATGAAATCAGGAATTTGAAATACATAGCAAAATTGGATTTTCCCCATCTGGATGAAAATGCTGAGGAGAATCTGATAAATCAGATAAAAATCCTGTATGCATCGAAAGGGACATATGTTGACTTTGAAATGATAAGTTCTGAACATTACAAGCTTGTGTACAGTAATAGTGAGGTTTATTTCTATGAGTACCTCTCCATTCAGGATGAAGAGAGCTGGTTGCCTGCAGGAGGAGGTGAGTAGCTATGGTTGGTATTTGTTTGAAAAATCTTTTGAGNAGTAGGGATGGAAGTAAGGATGCGAAGAAGGAGTTAGAAGATGGGGTGAAGAAGATTACAAGGGATGAGAAAGCAGTATCTCCGCTTCTGGAGTATCTGATGTTGGTCACAATTGCATCCGTTTTTATACTTCTCCTTGGGTTGTATATGAACTCGGTTTTTGCGGACTCAGTGTCGAAAACGGTCCTTGAAAACCAGCTTTCTGATGTTAGTGCTGAAATAAGTGCTCAGATGGTTGATATGTATTTACTCTACCCGTCAAACGGTGCATTCTCAGCGAAACTTTACATGCCTGAAAAAGTCGGAGATTATGAGATCGTTAGCGAGTTTACGAACTTATCTGGTAAACAGTATCTGGTTGTAAGATCAGAGGATGGCTCATTGGTTAAATACACCGGATTAGGAAATCTTCCTCTCGATTTTACTGTTAATGGCTCTATTCATAGCATGCAGGAGGAGATGAACATAACTTACTCGACTGAGAACTACATCTATCCAACCGCTATTCTGATTGCAGGTCCTACTTTGATCAGAAGCGGGATGAGTGTTGAATTCGATCCCCAATTCACGAAAACGAATGATGGGTACTTCGAATACATGATTGATTTCGGTGATGGAAATACTACTTCGAGAATGGTTTACGATGATTTTAACGATACAGTCCAACACGAATATTACACCTCTGATCCGAATGGTGAAAACTTCACAGCAACTCTTTATGTCTGGGATAGGCAGGGCTACACGTCAAATGACTCCATAAGGATCAGAGTACTACCTCCCGGCGATACACCGAATCCAGAGATGTTCATTGATAAGTTTGTGAGTCCCGGATATGCACCCCTTGGTGAGCCTGTAACCATCCACATTTTCATGAGGGGTGAAGGATTTAACACTTCCCCGAGGCATCTCGATGTGATGCATGTGATAGATGTATCTGGTAGCATGTCCACTGACTACATGGGTGGTAGGCAAGACGACAGAGACAGCGGTTTCTCGCCGTATGTGGACTTTTCCGGGTCTGTTCAGCCATATGTCTGGGAAGGAACATTTGAGGTGAACGAAACGGGGAGCAATGTTGTGTATGAGGTTCTTGTGTGGACGAATGACACATACGATACTGTTGAGAGGTGGTACACCTACGAACATAAAGCTCCTCAAGCACTTCAGATGTATATAGTTGCTCCGGATGGCTCGGTTGGAAATCCAACTGGACTGATATTTTCTCCACCATCGTATGGAAGATACTTCTCTGTTAAGAACCCTCAAAAAGGAAACTGGACTATAAAGGTCATAGGTCTCTTCCCGAATAAGGATTCGAATGATAAGCTAGATGTCCATGTAAGGGTTATAAAGTACACCGGAACGAGGGAGACGGACATTGTTTATAGACAGTCCTCTACAACTACTGTGAAAGAGTACTACACGGTTAAATTTGGAGATTACATCCCCTCCAAGACATACACGAACTACGATAGGTGGAACCTTTACTTTACAGTGGAGAAAAACATAGATAAAAATGGAAGGCTGAAAATATCTGCAGATTCGGGGTACTGGTATTACCGATTGAGGGTTTACAACCCTGATGGAGCAAGTGTTGCTTCGAGCTGGTATGATGACGATCACTACATAGAGATAGGCAAAAATAAAATCAAAGAGGGTCAGTGGAGGATATACATAAGGAGAAATCCTGATGAGTCATGGATATCATANAACTGGCAGCCCTTTGACATTCAGTTTGAAATAGAGAAGAGGCTTTATACCGGCACCCTCTTCCCGCTTAAGAATACTGTGATTAGGTCGTGGGATTTCGATTTGCAATCGAATGCGGAAAAATTAACCTTCAGGCTTAATGTTTCAGGTGAGGATTTACAGATCAGATTTACGAAAGCAAGTGTTTCACCAACCTACGCTTGGGTTTATGGAGAGGGATTCAACTCATCGCTCCCATTGGACATAAGTGCGTATAATGTAAATGTTAGGGCTGAGAATGGTGAGCACCCTGAGGACGATTATACAATATACATAGTCAACGGATATAGNGAGTCAGATTCGGCGTATCTCGTCAATGTTGAAATTCCGAAGATAGACGCTGCGAAAATGTCTGCAACAGCGTTCAACGGTGTTTTAGTTGCAAACGATTCTGTGGGNTTAGTCAAATATAGTAGCAGTGCAGATCTCGTTCATTGGTTAACATCCGATAAAGATCTCGTAAATACGTCCATATTGAGTCTGTATGGGTATGGAAGTACGAACATCGGTGAAGGTTTGAAGAAAGCTTATGAGGAGCTTGTAGCAAATGGAACTGCTGGAAAGATACAGGCGATAGTTTTACTATCTGATGGCAGGGCTAATAGAGCTGGTGGAACATGTAACGGAACTTACTACCCCGACAGCTNTAGTTATGCTGACGATTATGCAAGGTGTTGGGCTGATGTGATAAAGGCCCACAACATAACGATATATACTGTTGGACTCGGAAATGATGTGGATGAACCACTAATGGAATACATAGCATCATCAAGTGGTGGCTACTATCCCGCTGAAAGAGCGGATGAACTCGTGAACATTTATGAGGACATTGCTACAGAGCTAAGAGAAAAAGCAGCAGAGAACATAACGGTTACGGATGTAATTCCACCGGATGTTGAGTTGGATCCATCATCCATTCAGATACGGGTGGGTAGCAACCTTGTCAGCGATTTCAGAATAATCGACACCCCTAACGGAACCGCATTGCAGTGGGAGATACCCCAAATAAACATCTCTGATATATGGCATGTCTCCTTCAGGGTGGAGTCAAACACAACAGGGTTAATTGGGCTTAATGTACCAACTGTTAGTAATATCACNTACTATCCGTATCCGTTTAGCGGTATGCAGGTGTACTATCTGCCAAACGAAACGGTGCTGTATACATCCGCCCAGCAATCCAGTATGAATCTCGGATAAGGAAGAGGATTAGAAGGATGGATTTCGGAATATTGGAAACAAGAGAGAGGAAACAGAAATAAGAGAACAGGAAGGGGTAATAAATTTGGAGCAGAGGTGAATAGGAGTTGGATGCAAAATTAGTGTGGTGAACACAAAGGTGTCTAAATGGGCTTGAAAGTACAAAAGAGCGACTTGGGAATCTCGGAGGTGCTTGGAAGTATAATAATTATCTTAATCATCTCTCTCACAATTGCCATCCTCCTTGCGACCGCATGGCCGATTATAGATGATGTCAGAGGTGATTTGAGAGAGGGTGGGATAAAGGACTCCTTCTACAGTTTTAAGGAAATGATTGATAGAACCTTGGCTGGAGTAGACCCGCTGATGAGTATAAAATTCCCGTTGGCGGGTGGACAACTCTACACGAACTCATCAACAGAACTTCTAATTGGAGTATATGAATGGAATGAGTCCAACAGTAGTTGGGATTTAATTTTTGACCCGTCATATGAGTATGAAAATGTTGGTAAGTTTGCATACGATTACGGATATGATTGGGGTTATGTCTATGAACTTGGAGCACTCATAAGATGGGATGGAACCCACTCCAAAATTGTTTCATCACCGAGAATAACCTATATTGAAAGACCGGGAGGACACAGGTATCTCTCTTTACCCATAATAATTGTTCAGGGAAATCTTTCTATGGGTGGTGAAGGATCTCCAGAGGTAAAAGTTAGAGTTCTGGATGTAGAGCCACATGATTTTTACAATGTGTCTGTAGACTTTGCTATTGAATCTGAACACTATCAGGCATGGTATGACTATCTTAACAAAATTGGTATGAATGTGAGTGTGGTGGGGAACAAGGTTACAACCTTTCAAAGGCATTACGATGAAGTTCACATAACATACTACTTTATTCAGGTGGAGTACTAAATAGGTGTTTATCTTAAATAGGTTAACTCTAAGCAATTAGATAACTAAAAAAAGGGTGAAAAATTTGAGAAACAGAAAAACCAAAGCAAATATGAAAAAGAAAATGATGGAAAATGGTGTATCGGAGGTATTGAGCTATATATTTGTCTTTGCAATCGTGGTTTCGGTTGTATCCATAGTTTACCTTCAGGTGAACAATTTAATCGATGAAACAAGAGATAAGATGAAAATAGAAGGATTAAGGCAAAGCTTTAAGAGGGTTCAGAATGTAATTCAGCTTACTACATATTCTGATGCACCTTCTCAAACTATTGAGTTCGAGTTACAAGGTGGCTCATTGTATCTCGAAAATAGACCCGTTTTTACGATCATGGTAGATAACGACTCATACAATATCACAACTGGTTCGTTGACATATTCTTTCGGTGATTATTCCATTACATACGAGAATGGAGGGGTCTGGGAGACATACTATGGTGAGCAGAGAATTGTGGGTGAACCGAGGATATTTATCCACCATAGGAATGTTGATAATCAGACGATTATAGTGGTCGTTATAACAAGGTTCAACGGAACATTCTCTTATTCGGGAGAGGGGTCTCTGAGACTCGATTTTGAAAAAAAGAACACGAGTATTGATGTATATGAGTTTAATGGTAATTTGAGGATATACTATGGGAATTCATCGTATGTGGATAAATGGGAGGAGTTTTTCCAAGATTTAAAGACTGTAGAGGGAAATCTTGCATCTATAATGGTTGACACAGACAACGACTATGCTGAATTCTCATTTAACAAACTGATCATTACTACTTACTTGGTTGATGTTAATGTGGTGTTTATGTAAACTTCTATACAAATAGTGAAAACCGGGCGAAAAAGCAAAAAATGGTGATAGGCTTATTTTGGTTGTTGTTAGCAATCGACCAATCTGGATTCAAACCGTTCAATCCAAAAACTCCTTGTATATCTTGTCCTGCATTCTCTGATCCAGTAGTAGTTCCTTCTCCTTTAGAACTTCTCTCTCAAGCTTTTTAAGGGTTGCATGAACCGCAAATTCAACACCCCAGCTCTCTCCTGAAACGAAGAAGGTTTTTTTGTTTGTAATAAGCTTAATTCTGACGAATATCAACGGCAATCCCCTGAAGCTCTCCTTGTGTTTTTTGATGTACATTGAAACGAAGGCACTTCTGAAGAAATCCTTGAATTTCGTGAGGAACTTCTCCACATCCTCTATAACTGCATTTTTCTCAAAATCGTCAATCTCTATCTCGCTTGTGGTAATTTGGATATCGTATTCAAGGGGTATTTGCTTCCTGATCAGGCTTTCAAGTATATCTTTTTTGATCACTATTCCTACNGGCATACCATCTCTTGCAACCACGACACTTGAGACCTTNTTTTCGAGCATTAAGTCTACCACTTCCTCAAGACTGTCTATTGGCTCCGCTGTAATAACGGGTGAACTCATAACACTCTCAACCATTATCGAGAGGGTTTTGTCTTTCTCACCGCTACCATCCCCCATTCTCGCTCTCTTCCTAGGGGATATTATCCTATCCACAATATCCTTTACCGTTATTATCCCTGAAAGTTTGTTGTTCTCGTCCACCACTACGATCCTATCGATTCCNTTGTTTCTCATGGTTGCAAGGGCTTTTGCAGCGGAATCAAATCTTCTTACACTTATAATTTCAGGATTCATTACCTCTCTTACCTTCATTCCTTTTAATTCTGGTTTAGCAAGCTTAAGAAAGTCGTTAATATATATCAGACCGTAACCTCCATTAAGTTGAACGATCACAAAAGGTGTGGAGTCCTCAACAAATCTTCTTGCTACCCTTTCGAAGGTTAAATTGCCTAAGTCCAATATTCCCGTTCTAACCGCAAAGTTTTTGATCTTTGTCTCGTGCGGGTTAACCATCACACTTCCTCTGAGCAAGTCTCTTTCTCGGATAACCCCTATTATCTTTTTTCCATCTTTTACGAGGATTGCATACGCGCTATCGGGTTCGTATCTCTCGAGATAAGGTATAACTTTCGAAATTGTTTCGTTTGCATCTATAACCTCGTAATCTTCTCTGATAATCTCTCTAAGGCTTTCTACATTCATTACAACCCC
>MTMT01000047.1 GCA_002010195.1 Archaeoglobus sp. JdFR-32 | reverse complement strand
CCTCCCATTTTCATTTCCGCGAGCCCTGAAAGAATAGCCAATGGGTTTCTTATACCGTCGATAAGGATTGCAAAGTGTTCGATATTCCTGTTCAGCTGATTTATAGCCCTCATTTTGGCGATTTCCATCTCAACCGTCCTTAATGCAAACGCTATATCTCTTATGAGAGTATCAAGTAGCTCCATTTCTTCGTTATTAGGTAATCCTCCTTGAATATGGATTATAAACACTCCCTTAACAACCGAATCGATCACTATCGGAAGAATTAAGCAGTTAGTTGATGGTTCAAGGTCGTAGTAGGGGCAGAATTGAGATCTCTCGCCCGCCTCTATGACGAGGGTCTTCTTATCATTAATACACTTCCTTATGCACCTCAGATTTTTATCAACAACCTTTGGGTTCATCTCAGATTTACCAGAGTAGTGAACCCTTTTAATACCACCTTCATCTATCCACCCACACCACACGGAGTAGTATTCATCTATCTGTGCGAGTTTATCTGTTGACTTTCTTAGCAATTCCTCTGTGTCCTTTTCCCTAACGATTAAGTCGTTTATATCGTTTATCACTCTCAACAGACGGTTCATTCTCGTAAGCTCGGTGACATCTTGAGACAGAATTACACAATTCAGCTCATTTGAGAACTCAACCGGAATGAATGATGTCCTATAAATCCTACTCTTGATTTTCATCTCTCTTTCAACCAACTCTTTCTTTGCTATCGCATTTTGTACAAGCTCGAGCAATTCNGCATCAATCTCACCAACACTCATTCCGAACGGGTTCTCTCCAAATATTCTTGCTGATTGTGGATTTGCGGTTGTGATAACCCCTTCAGGATTTGTGATAACAATGGAGTTCGGGGAGTTCATGAATATGCTTCTAAACTTCTCTTCATTCTCTTTTATCATCTCCAACATCTTCTCTTTTTCCGTAAGATCTACTCCGAAAGCTGCGATGCCTACAATCTCTCCGTTCTCCTTTACCGGAAAATTATACCACTCCACTATCCTAACATCCCCATCTTTTGTGTAGTCTTTGTTGACATTTTTAACCGATATATCATCCCTCAATGCAACTTCAAGCGACTTTCTAACCCATTCTCTGTCCTCTTCAGCAACTTGGAACTCAAAGACTGATTTGCCTACTACCTCTTCAGCTTTCCAGCCAAAAATCTCCTCGGATGCTTTGTTCCACAACAAAACCTTGAACTCCTTATCCAGAATCAAAATGGGTATTGGAGACGATTCAATCAATCTCTGCAAGAAATCTGCAGTTCTTCTGAGATTTTCCTCACTCTCTTTCAACTTTCGCTCTATTTCTTTGATTTCGGTTATGTCCGTGAAGATCGCAAACGCTCCCAGAAATTTGCCGTTAGCATCAAAGTAGGGTGTAGCGGTTACAAGCAATGTCCTTCTCTCACCATCTTTTCTTATGATTTCAAGCTCATATTTGCTACTCTTACCGAGTTTTCTTTTTTGAGTCTCTTCGAGAACTTTCTTTCTACCATCTTCATCCAGAAACTCGAAAAGGTTTATCCCCACCAGATTGTCCACACCAAATATTCTGTTACCGGATGGATTTGAAAAAACAAAGTTCTCATTTTCATCCACTATTGCTACCCCTTCCCCCTGATTCTCCACAACCATTCTAAACATTTCCTCAGCTTTCCTCCTTTGGTTGTACTCTTCTTCAAGTTCTTTCTTCCTTTTTCCAACCTCTTTCTCTAGGTAGTAATTCCTGTAGATTATGAAGCCGACAAAAACAAAAATGGCAGAAAAAACCCACAAAACCCACCTTGGCAGATGTTCGTGCTTGACCCTCGGTTCCAGACCTAACCATTTCTCCATGGACTCGTAGTATACCGAATCTGGATCGGATTTTAACTCAGCCAGATTTCTATCAATCTCTTTGAGAACCCATGTGTTGCCCTTCTTGGACGCAAACCTCAACTCGATGGGAGCGAAAATGATTGGTGTCTGATGGATGTTGTACTTCTTCTCATTCACATGCCCATAAATCCTCGACACTATCCCAGAAGACACCTCTCCCCTATCTATCAGCTCAAAAACCTGATAATATTCATCAACTTCAACAAATTCGCAATTAACTCCAAAATTCCTCGCGAGATTCTTGAATTCCTGATAGTATACATCCTTCTTCACAACCGCTACCTTCTTGCCATCAAGATCGAGGATTGAGCTGATATCTTCCTTAGAGTAAACTACACCCCAGTTATTTATCATAGTCTCCTTGTTAAAATCGTAGGTCTTCTCCCTCTCCTTTGTGTAGGCGATCGCGGTTAGAACATCGATCTCTCCACTTTCAAGTTTTTTCAGCAGGTTTGGAAATGTGTCCACAACATAGATTACCTCCCAATCTTCTTTTTTGGCAATCTCATCTATAATATCCGCATAAAACCCCTTAACCTTCCCACCATCCACGAAGATGATCGGTTCGTTTTGGTAAACCCCCACATACACTGTTTTTGCAATAGATGGTTGCGAGATTAATATCAGGATAAGAAGAATAGCGATTATCTTAGCTACCTTAAAAAGATTGTTCCGGGTAAGAACGTTTTTGTAAAGCCCCTCGCTCATGTTTTTCGGAGATTTATAATTTATCACTTTAAACCTAACTAAAAACTCATGGTGATGGAGTTGGTAGGTGTTGGTGGAAGCTCAAAAATACGAGAAACACGAGGGGAAAATGAGGGATTGAGCTATCAAAAAGTAAATGCTTAATGCATCCAAGTTGACATTAACTCCTGCTTACTCCAAGATCTTCTCGACTTCCGCCTTGTATCCGCTACTTTCGATAGCAGATATGAACTTCTGAACATCCTCATCATTCCCAATATAGAACTCCGCTCTGTCGATGGTAATTTTCACATCCTTTCCTCCGCTTCCCTCTATTGCAGATTTCACAGCAGATATACATCCTCCACATGAAAGCCCAGATAGCTTCAAACTCACTTTTTTCATTTTTATCACCTCCTCACTTTTTTAATTCTCCTACTAACCCTCTCCTTATNGGTGGAGTGTAGTTCTTCATCAGCAATGAGTTCGTTACAACACTAACACTGCTCATAGCCATTGCCAGACCCGCCCACTCCGGCTGGAAAACTATACCAAAAGGAGGATAGAGGATTCCCGCTGCAATTGGAATCAGAATGGTGTTGTAGATCATAGCCCAAAAAATGTTTTGCTTTATTTTGCTGAGAGTCTTCTGGCTTAGCTGGATTGCGGTAACGACATCTCTGAGATCNTCCCTCATGAGAATTATTTCTCCACTCTCTATGGCAATATCCGTTCCGCTTCCGATTGCAATACCGAGATCTGCTTGAGCTAAAGCTGGAGCATCGTTTATTCCATCTCCAACGAATGCAACCACCTCGTTCTTCTGCAATCTCTTTACTTCTTCAGCTTTCTGCTGTGGAAGGACTTCTGCCAGCACTGTATCGATGTTAAGCCTATTAGCTATCGCGGATGCTGTTCTTATATTGTCTCCGGTTATCATCGCCACCTTCTTACCCATTCTATGTAATTCTTCAATAGCTTCAACAGCAGATTCTTTGATTGTGTCCGCTATACCCACTACTCCGGTAACTCTACCGTTAAGTGCAACAATAATTGCGGTTTTTGCCTCTGTTTCAAGTTTTTGGAGAACTGATTCTATTTCCTCGTTCATTTCCACTCCGCTATCCAGCATTAGCTTTCTGCTACCAACCAGTATCTTGTTTCCGTTGAGAGATGCAATTACACCTTTACCTGATATAACCTCGAAGCTATCAGCCTCCTCCACATCATACCCCTCAGCATTAGCCTTCCTTACAATAGCCTCAGCTAACGGGTGCTCACTTCTCTTTTCCGCCACAGNCGCTATCCTCAGAACCTCTGATTCGCTACCATCGAAGGCGACTATGTCTGTAACCTCAGGTTTACCCTTTGTAAGTGTTCCTGTTTTGTCAAATACCACTGTGGTAACTCTTCTGGCTACCTCAAGGGCATCTCCACTCTTTATCAGTATCCCGATTTCAGCACCTTTCCCCATCCCAACAGTTAATGCAGTTGGTGTTGCAAGCCCGAAGGCACAGGGGCACGCTATGACAAGAACCGCAACCAATGTCGTGAAAGCAAAAAGAGCGGGAACATCAGCTATGAAATACCAGTATGTGAACGAAGTGATTGCGACTGTCAGAACTACGGGAATGAAATAAGCAACTATTTTATCAGCCAACCGCTGTATCGGTGGTTTACTGCCTACAGCCTCCTCAACCAACCTTATTATCTGAGCAAGCAGTGTATCTTTTCCTATTCTTTCCGCCTTTATTTTCAAAACGCTGTTCTTATTTATCGTAGCTCCAACAACCTCATCTCCAGCCCTCTTGAGGTTGGGAATCGGTTCTCCGGTAATCATGGATTCGTCAACATAGCTCTCCCCCTCTATCACCACTCCGTCAACCGGGATTTTTTCACCCGGTTTTACTATTACAACATCTCCAACTCTGACATCTTCTACAGGAATCTCCATCTCCCTACCATCCCTAACCACAACCGCAGTCTTAGCTTGTAAGCCTATGAGCTTCTTTATAGCTTCGCTCGTTCTACCTTTGGCTATCGCCTCCAATGTTCTTCCAAGCAGGAGGAATGCGAGAAGTAGAGCCGCAGTCTCATAGAACAGATAATCCTNCGGCAGAAACCCGAGAGTTGAGAAGATGCTGGCTGTATATGCGGATCCGACACCCATAGAGTACATAACATCCATGTTCAGTATCCTGTGTCTCAAAGCTCTGATGGCGGAAGAAAACATACTTCTGCCCGAATAGAACATAACTGGGGTTGCAATTGCAAACTGCACAAGACTCATNTGCGGTATCTCTCCGATGCCAACATACTTTCCGTACTGCAAGAATAGTAAAACACCACCAAACAATCCTGCAAAGATGAGTTTTCTCTTCATCTCTTTTATGTGATCTTCCTCAGCTTTCTTGGCCTCATCCTCAGACCCAATCTCCTCTCCCTCAATCCCGATAAACTTGTATCCAGAGTTTTCAATTGCCAGTTTTATACTCTCTAAGCTTGCAATGGTTGGGTCAAAAGTCACACGGGCGGTCTCAGTAGAGAGGTTTACAACCACTTCTTTAACTCCCGATACCTTTCCGACTGCGGTTTCAATGGTGTTAGCACAGGAGGCACATGACATTCCCCCCACTTTAACATTGACCGTTTTTATGCCTGTGGCATCTTTTACAACCTTGTATCCGTTCCTTTCGATGATTTCAACAATCTCATCGAGGGAAACTTTCTCGGGATCATACTCAACAGTAACAGTACCAGTTGCGAGATTAACGGATGCTTTCACATCTGCTTTCTTGAGCGATTCCTCTATCGTTTTAACGCACATTGCACAACTCATTCCGCTAACTTTTAGCACATCTTTCATCACTGCATATATATTGTTGAAAGGTAATAGATTTATTTTTTATCAAATTGGTAAAATTTCCAAAATTTTATTAGCAATATCGGTAAATTTAGAACCATGAACTTGGATGAGTACGATCTGAAGATAATAGAGCTTCTAAAAGAGGATGCGAGACTCACAATCTCAGATATATCCAGGCTACTGAACCTGAGCAGACAGACAGTTAGATCAAGAATAAGAAAGCTCGAAAAAGATAAAATAATCCAAAAATATACGATAAAAATCTCAAGCTCGATTTTTGATAGAGGGATAGTTTTCATCATAGCTGAAACTNAGAATCCAGAAAANTTCAGCGAAATAGAGGAAATAGAGGAAGTATATAGAATATCCAACAGGAAGTTCATTATAAAATCCAACATAGATGATTTCAGCAGATTGAATGAGATATCAAGATTAGAATGGCTGGAAGTTGTTGAGATAATCCCGGTTCTCGAATTTAAAGAGTTTGAAAGACCTCTAACGCTGAGAATAAAATTCAAGTGCGATTATTGTGGCAAGGAAGTCGATGATAAACCACTCATATACAAGCACCACAACAAGATGTATGTGCTATGCTGTAAGACATGCCTTGATGAATTTAAAAAAATATAAAGGGTGGGGGAATGAGCGTAATTCGAGAGAGGGAATTTGAATNGTTTGAAAGGAGCAACCAAGGACTCGCGAGAATACAACCTCAACGGGCATGAAAGCTTACACTTTCATCAGATGTTCGATAATTCATACACTTTCATAATACATTCGGAATTTAAAGTTTATTGAAACTCTCCACCCAACCATAGGTCCCCCATTCTAACTAANTCTGATACATAGCGTAAAAGGTGTGAGGTTGGACAGCTACAAAAAAACCGTATTTAATCTCATTTAAACACGGGCTCTCTTCTCTCNAAGACCGCCCTTAACCCCTCCTCGAAATCATCAGTCAACATCGTCTCGTAAGTGTACCTCATCTCTATCTCGAGATGCCTCTCCAACGGATTATCAAAGGAGATGTTTATCAGCTCCTTTATCCGTGCAACCGCAGACTTGGGCGCTCTCAGGTACCTCTCAACAACAACTCTGGCTCTCTCTTCGAGCTTATCCCTTTTAACAACCTCATTTACAATACCATATTCAAGTGCTTCCCTTGCGGAGAATGTTTCTCCAAAGGACATCAGCTCAAATGCCTTTTTCATCCCAACATGTCTCGGAAGAAAGAAAGATGTTCCGATATCCGGACTTAATCCGAGTCTGATGAAACCTCCAAAGAATATCGTGTCGTCGGATGCTATTGCGTAATCCGACGCTAAGACGATGCTCAACCCTGCACCAAAAGTAAAACCCTTCGTCAAAACTATCACGGGCTTTTTTAAGTCTCTCATTCTCTTTATGACACCGAAATTTATTACCTTTCCCTCTGAGTTGAAGTACTCCTCATCCCTCAGGTTGTCTATATTGTCAAGGAACTCCTTGACATTGGCCCCTGCACAAAAACTTGCACCCTCTCCTGAAATCAGCACAACCTTAACATCACCACTTTCGCATCTCTCAAGAGAGTCTGCAAGCTCGTACATCATTCTGGTGGTCAGGGCATTGTGGTATTTCGGCAAGTTCAATCTAATCTCCGCAACTCCACCTTCTATTTTGAACGATATTGTCTCGTACTTTGTTTCATATCCCACCAAGCTATCATCCTCCTTTTCCTTTCAGTCGCTCGCCTTCTTTTTTCTTGAAAGCAAGGTGGATAAGTATGCGAGATAAGTATCGAGCTGGATTCTCTCATTCGAACCCTCCGTTAGTCGAAAATCCACCTCACCAAGCTTGTCAATCATTACAACCTTTAACTTTTCATCGAAATTGGAAGAGATTATTTCTCTAAAAAGCTGATTTACAATGTCTTCTCCAGACATTCCGTACTCTATTAAAAGAGTTTCAAGCTTTTCCCTTGCTTCAAGAAAATTACCATTTAATGCAAGATCAATCATCTCCTTTACTTCCTCGGGTCGGGCGGTTGCGGTTATTTGGAAGATCGATTCCGCATCTATCTTCTCTCCGAAGGCTGATGCCCCTTGAAGAGCATTGATTGCTTTTCGGAAGTCGCCACCCGCAACATATATCAAGGCATCTAATCCGTCTTCGGTTATCCTTAGGTTCTCCTTCTCTGCTATCTCGAGGATCCTTTTTCTCATTGCGGTTTCCGAAATTGGTCTGAACTTAAAAACTGCACATCTGCTTTGTATTGGCTCAATAATTCTGCTTACATAATTACAGCTAAGAATGAATCTACATATCCGAGAATACATCTCCATCGTCCTTCTCAAGGCTGCTTGAGCATCTGGCGTTAAAGCATCAGCCTCGTCGAGGAATATGACTTTAAACGGTGCCCCCCCGATCGGAGCGGTTCTTGCAAATTCCTTTATCTTGTGTCTTACAATGTCTATTCCCCTCTCATCACTCGCGTTCATCTCTATGAAGTTGTCCCTCCATACATCTCCGAACAGGTCTCTCGTAAGTGCTATTGCGGATGCGGTTTTTCCGGTTCCGGGTGGTCCCGAAAAGAGCAAATGTGGAATATTTTTTCGGGAAACATATCCCTTCAACCTCTGAACTATAGCATCCTGTCCAACGATTTCATCGAGTGTTCTCGGTCGGTATTTTTCCACCCAAATTTCAGAATTCTGCATTGAGTTAAAAAAATGAGAACATTGTATTAAAAAATTTGCATTTGTCTCGTTTTGATCCTCCTCTTAGCCTGTTCATTCTTTCAGGGCGTTAATGAACTCGCTGACAGGGATTGCAGGCATGGTAATCGTTCGAATCGTTCCTCTTGAAGCCAACTCGGTCATTGCCTTAGCTATCACCACATCATTCTCCGCTTCAACGATATTAACAAAGTCGAACTGCCCGAGAACGAGGTACTGGTCTAAAACCTTCACNCCCATTTTTTCAAGCTCCGTATTCACCTCTTTTAGCCTGTCCGGATGCTCTTTCAGTGTTACCGCACCTTCGTCGGTAAGCCTTGAGAGTACGACATACTTCCCCATCACCAATCACCATCAGTATCTACTTTTTATAATATTTAATCATTTTTAATTATGCCATATTGAATGATTAACCTTAAATAATTCATGGAAACTGCAAGGACTATGGGACGCGGTTCAAAACCGATAGGTGTTGTAGCGGTCGCAGGGTTCGTGATTTTGTTCTCACTTTATGTGCTGTTTCTGACGATCACAATTGTAGCGTTCACGGACTTCTCAAAAGTTGACAGACTGTACTTTCTCATGCTGATCCTCGTTGGAATTGGAACATTCGCCATAGGCATATACCTCTCCAAAAACCTGTACGAGCTTAAAGCGTGGGCAAAAAACACAACGATAATCTTACTAGCCCTGCTGTTCTTATCCTCTGTAGGATCTGCCATCACAGGAAACCTACCAGCAATTCTCCTCACCCTATTGTCGATGCTATTCATAATCTACCTCATCAACCCATCCGTCTCCAAACATTTCTCTTAAATAAAATTATAATATCCGCTAATATTTTATCCAACACTCACCACCTTGGCTACAAAAGCAGTAACTTTAGCTAAAAATTATAAAAATCAAATTTTAAATAATTATTATCAAAACTTTAAATTTTAATTAAAAATTTTAAAAATTAATTAAATTTTAAAAAATATTATATTACTACATACTAAATTAGTAATTTAAATTTTTTAAAATTTTTAAAATAAACAAATTAAAAATTAAGATAATAATATTTTATTTTAATGCTGCCAAACAAATTAAGAAAATATATTACATAATTTTTGTAACAAACCATACCACAAACACTCAAAATTCGAGAAGTCTATTGATTTTTGCATTTACCCCCCCTTTAACACACACAAATTGCTGTATTCATAGCATTCTTGGAATGAGTTACTCACCCGATCAACAGATTTTAGGTGTGCCTAAAAATTTTTATTACGCAATTTTTGTAATAGTTTTATTTACCATTAATATTTAAATTGCTAAAAATTATAAACAATATAACTAATTTAAAGTAAATAATTAAACAAATAAATTAAAATAAATTAATTTTAAAAAAATAAATTACTAAATTATTTAACTACTTAAATAATATTACAATTTGTAAAATTATATTTACTTTCAAAAATTTAATATATTTTATAACTATACTACAATAGATATATCCACAGTTGAAAATATCGGGGAAAAGTGAGAGTTGGGAAGCACAAAAACCAGAGTCAATAGAGGCAAAAAATAAAAAAGAACAGAAAAAAACAAGAAACAAGGAAAGAATTTAAATAACATGCACGGACTAAAAAGTAAGAATTGGTGATGTGTATGGAGGAAGAAGAATCTTACGATCTTATAATAGTTGGTGCGGGACCTGCTGGAGCAACTTCCGCCATTTACGGTGCGAGGTACGGGCTAAAAGTTGCATTCTTTGAGAGTGTTGATCCCATATCCCAGCTAACTTTAACACCAACAATTGAGAACTTCCCGGGCTATGAAGGGAACGGCTTTGAGCTGATCCAGAAAATGAAAGAACAGGCAGAGAGATTTGGAGCAATCCATAAATTTGAAAATGTTAACGACATAAAGAGAGAGAGTGGCAAGTTCCTTATCTACTCCGACAACGGAGTGTATTCCGCAAAAGCGGTAATTATTGCAACTGGTGGAAAACACAAGGAACTCGGAATACCGGGTGAGAAGGAGTTCGTTGGAAGAGGAGTTAGCTACTGTGCAACATGCGACGGCAATTTTTTCAGAGGGAAAAAGGTGCTTGTTATCGGTGGCGGTAATACCGCAGTTGAAGAGGCGATCTATCTTAAAGAGATCGGATGTGATGTTTCATTGGTTCACAGAAGAGATGAGCTGAGAGCGGATAAAGCTTATCAAAACGAGCTTTTCAAGAGAGATATTCCTGTCATCTGGAATTCAATACCGATTAGAATAGAGGGAGAAAATGTCGTTGAGAAGGTTGTGTTATTCAACAGGGTTAAGGAGGAAGAGTTCAAGGTTGATACAAGTGCGGTTTTCATTGCGGTAGGTATAACTCCCGCAACCGATATCGTGAGAGGCCTGGGAGTTGAGAGAGATTCGATGGGATACATAATAGTAAACAAAAAACAGGAAACAAATGTTCCGGGTGTTTTTGCTGCAGGAGATTGCTGCAATAATCCTCTAAAGCAGGCTATAACCGCTGCGGGAGATGGAGCAGTTGCAGCAAATTCTGCATTCGAGTACATAAAGAATCTCGGTCAGGAAAGCTGAACAATCCTCATATGAACCTCATACAGTAGATCTGCAATCTCTATCAGATAGTTAATGTCCTTCAAACCCTTTGTAAATTTTTCCGGAATGCCTTTAGCTCCATACCTCGCTCCCGCCATCGCTCCCGCTATGGCGGAGATGGAGTCCGTATCCCCTCCAGCATTTGCACCCTTAGATACTGNGGAATGAAAATTATTCGAGGAAAAATAAGAGTAGAACGCCATAGGGANCACATCCCATGTCATAATAGAATTCCCAAGCTTCTCCACCGCATGCTCTATGCTCTCTCCTCTTATCTCCCAAGAATATCTTATTTTCTCTGAAAGGAGATTATCGTATTTCTCAACCCTTGTGTTGACTTCGCTTAGCAACTCTTCATCCGAGTAATCCAAGAGTATACAAGCAACTGCTACTGAAGTTGCAACTGCTCCAGCTATAGCGGAATCATTCTTGTGTGTAATTGAGGCAGAGATAACCGCGTACCTCTCAACTAAATCCAGATTGAAATGATACACGAGACCTATCGGGGCCGACCTCATACCTGCACCGCAGGTAGCGGAATCTACTCCCGCTTTGTCCCAAGGCACCCCCCTCAGCAGATTATAGAGAGCTTGTCTTGTGGTTGGACCTGTTCTTATCTGAAATGCCCTTTCCGACCACTCAACAAGCTTATTTGAAAAATCAACTGGATCGAGATATATNCTGTCTATTATCGACTCAGAGAGAATTATCATCTGTTCCGTGTCATCAGTCCACTCTCCCTCCTTTAAATCTCCCGAAGGAGATGGATGGAACTCATCCACATAGCCATAAGATTTACGAATCTCATCAATCCTCATCCCTTCAGTTGGCATACCGAGGGCATCCCCTATGGCGGTACCAAGTATGCAACCCCTGAACTGGTCTTTGAGGTCGTGGGTTGTTGAGTTATCCATCAATCTACCCATTGATTTAAGCTTAAAGAGAATTTTAAAAAATGTTTTTCCAGACAAATAAGGTTTAAACCAAAGGTGGTAAGAGACCGAGAGTCATCCCAAAATTTTCGAGAAAACCTCAATTGCATAATCCACCTCATCCTTGGACACCGTAAGAGGTGGTAATAGCCTTACCGTCCTTTCAGAAGTGTTGTTAACAACTACCCCACTACTGAGGCACTTTTTGACGAATTCAACTGCATCATCAACCTCAAACCCAATCATCAGCCCCCTCCCTCTCGGATTTAGTCCAATTTCCTTCAATCGATCCCTGAAATAATTACCCATGACTCTCGAATTCTCAACCAGATTCTCCCTCTCGATTATCTCAATCGTTGCAAGAGAAGCCGAACACGCCAGCGGATTTCCACCAAAAGTAGAACCGTGCTCGGAAACCTCCACCATCTCAGCAACTTCATCGGTAACACCAATTCCACCAATAGGGATCCCGGAAGCCATGGCCTTAGCTGTGGTTATTATGTCTGGATTTTTGCCGTANTGCTCTTTGGCAAACCACTTTCCAGTTCTTCCGAAACCCGTTTGAATCTCGTCGAATATCACAACAAAGTTATACACCTCTTTCAACTCGAATACTCTATTGACGAACTCCTGAGAGACTTCATGAACTCCGGATTCACCTTGGATTGGTTCTATAATAATTCCTGCGGTATCTGAGTCAACTTTTTCTTCCAAATCATGTATATCATTGAACCTGCAGAAGCTGACTGGATGAATGAGCGGTTCAAACGGTTTTCTAAACTTCTCCTTCCATGTAACTGATAATGCACCCATTGTTCTCCCGTGGAAGGAGTTCTCCATAGCGATAAACTTTTTTCTACCTGTGACCTTTCTTGCGATTTTTAATGCACCTTCAACTGCTTCTGTTCCCGAGTTGCAGAAGAAAAATTTTGATAAAGATGTGATATTCCTCAGCTTTTCAGCCAGCCTAATTTGAGGGGTTGTGTAGAAGAGATTCGAGACATGTACGAGTCTGTTAAGTTGTTCAGCNACTTTCTCTATGAAGTACGGGTGAGAATGGCCTACGGACACACATGCAATACCGGCGACCAAATCAAGGTACTTCCTGCCTTTATCGTCGAATAACCAGCATCCGTCTCCCCTTTCAAATAAGACCGGGAGTCTTTTGAAGAAGGGTATGTACACTTCACTCTCCCTTTCAATGTAGCCAACA
>MTMT01000004.1 GCA_002010195.1 Archaeoglobus sp. JdFR-32 | reverse complement strand
TCCAATCTCAAACCAGCCATGTTTATATCTGATTATGATTTCGAGGTTCTCTGTTTCGTTGATTTAAGTTGTTTATGGACTGAGTATAAGGGGATTGATTTAACTGTCTCAACCTTTTTACCGTCTTTGTAAACTCTGGCTTCCCACAGATAGGCTTTTTAGCTTTAAATTTTACCTAATTTTTAATGATAGTATTTATTTAAACTTTCAAGGAAGTTGTAGCGTACTTCCCTAAACCTACATAGAACTCTGCAGATCAAACGACTTCATCGAAATGTACTTGAATCTTGTATGGATATGGGGTATAATAAGGATAAAGTATTCTTATTTTTTATTTTTTCAACCAAATAGGTAATCTCCCCTCTTTTACACCCGAAAGCGGGAAATTACTTAAAGACCAATATGGTCTCTCTTTTGTTTTTACGAATTTGAGAGTCTCTTTTGGGATAACATAATATCTACCAAACTCATAATACTTTCCTGCGTTGACGTCAATCCAGTTTTTATAGGTAACGAGCCATTCTGGCTCTAATTTAATTCCGATCTCAATATGCCTCTCTACGTACGCTACTGACACGTTATCAACAAAATAGCCGTGAATTCCCACTATTAAATCTCCAGCTTGAGAATTAGCTTTTAAAAATTGAATTATCTTCTCATCATCTTGGTATCCAGTATCCCAAATGCTGTTCGCCCCTGTAGTGGTTGTGAAGGGGACTGCCAAATTAGATAAAACAAAAAATGTTAAAATGGCAAAATAGACTAGCTTTGGCCTTTTTATTCTAAGAAGTCCGAGTCCCGCCGGAATTGAGAGTAATGCAATTAAAGGTATTGTATATCTCTCGAAAGGACCATTAATGATGAATCCTGCTACGAAGTTTAGAATCAAAACTAGTGGCAGGCTTATAAACGCATATTTTTTAAATAACTTCATATTTAATCTCGCTAAAGTAACGACTCCAAGAATAATTATTGGATACCCAGCCACAAATAGGATCCAATTTTTAAAGTTCTGAATGAGAATTGTGGATAGAAAATTAGGATTTGAAAAGAAATCGGTAAGGTTTACAGCTGCCACAGGTGGGGCTTTTGAAGATAATGAAAAAATGATGAGGGCAGCATACCCGATTAAAATAACTGAAATTGACGGAAGGCTAAATTTCAGTTTATTTTTTGACATGGCAAGAATAAGTGGAAAAAGAACCAGTATAGTTTCTCTGGATATTGCAGATATACCAAATGAGAGACCACTTTCAAGGTCTTTTTCTTTTTCGAGATAATAAATGGACAGCAACAAGAAAAAGGTTGCAAAAGGTTCGAAGTTAAATCTTATTCCCCACCTCAGCACGCAAAAGGAGGTTAAAAAAAGAATTGGTGGTAATAAAGTATCCTCGTACTTTCTCGCGAGGAGATATATTAGAATTGAAGAACCAATTGTGAAAAGAATTGTAATCTCCCGAAGTAGGAGAAGGTTATTTAAAACTGCGAAAGGATGGGTAATTAAGCTTACGAAAGGAACTCGGAAAAAAGTCAAATTTTTCGCATGATTTAAGTAAATAACTTCATCTTCGTGAATTCTGGCGAAAAATGAGGGTATAATCAACAATAAAAAACCGAGAATAATGATAAATACTAATTTATTTTTACTTTCTATATACTTGAAATCATACTTATAGTTAAGAGATTTCATTATTGTTTTGCCCCCTCCAAACTCTAAGCAGCAGTGGAATAAAAAATAGAAGACAGACGATCGAGGAGAAGAGAATTACATTAATTATGTCATCTATGTTCTCATGGAAGTAAGAAATTCCCAGAATTTCTAAAATTACCGTTGCGAGAAGGAGGTATGCAACGTTTGTCTCTCCTATCGAGAGCAGGTACTTCATAGCAAGTCCAATTGCGGATATCAGAAGCATCGCGATGCTGTATTTAAAAATAAACTCCTTGGCAATCAAAAATTCTCCACCAAAGGTTAAGCCGACAACAAACTCAGGAAAAAGTCTAAACAATACCAGAACAGGCAAAGTAATCAGCAAGAGGAACGCCAAAGCTTTTAGGAAAGTGTCAAAGTGATCACTTCCTAACTCGTTCATCTCAGCTGTTTTAGGAAAAAGGGCAATGTATATTCCTGTAGGGGCGAACAGTATAATTTTCCCCAATACAGAGATAGAAGAGTAGATTCCAGCAGAGAAGCCATCTAGGAAGTGTTTGGCTAGGATTGTATCAACTGAGTAGATGGAGGTGAAAGCAAGGGTTGAAAGAAGGGTAAAGCCAGAATATGAGAATATATTTATTGTAAATTTTTCTTCTTTTTCCATGATTATGTCTTTTATCCAGTAGAGTGCCAGTGCAAAAACAATCAAATTGGCAAGGAATATCGAGGAAAGAGCCCCCTCAACGCCAAATCCGATGTAAACCAAACCTACAGCAACACCGAATTTTATTAGCGTCCACGAAACCCTCGTTAAACCAAATCGGGCAAATCGCTGAAACCCCTGAAGTATTCCTTGGTTTGTTGATAGAACGTAGGAGAATAACATCGAAAATGCCATGATAATGAATGGCAAAGGCTGGACTTTCAGGAAAGATATTGTGAGGGGTGTCGCAGCCAATAGTAGAAACGTTGTGGCAATGCCCAAGTAAATCGATTTTTTTGTTATATACTTCCAGAGCCCCTTTATTTTTCTGTTTTCATTCTTAGCTTTCAAAACTGAGGTATATCTCGCTGTAACCGTAATAACCGCTTGAGACAAAACATAAATTATGTAATAGAGGGATAAGATTGAGAATAAAATGCCGTACTCTACTGGACCGAGCATCCTTGCCATGGCTAATTGATAGAGGTAATTAAAGCCGTTTGCAGAAACTTCCATTGAAGAGGTTAGTAATCCGTGTTTTATTAGTTTGGACATGTTCTTGCCCATCAATTTATCAATTCTATATTGGATTAAAATGAATTTTAATTTTTTCAGAATTATCGAAGTAAAAACCATTCAACATAACATTTGCTACATAACTGTTGCGTACTTGTTTATTGTCTGAAATACATTGGAAAGTTGGCCAGTAAGATTTCATTAAAAGGATATATCCTTGTCTGAGTGGCACATTAAGTTCATAATCACTTCTGTAACCTTTTGGAGTATCAATGAAATAAGTTTTAATTTTAGAGATCTCTACTGGATTGAAATTACTAATCCATATATACTTTTTATTTTGTTTATTCGTAAGCAAACTAATCTCATTAATCATTTTGGTGGAATCTATTTGTACCTCATAAAGGTAGGAATCACCGATCTTTTTTGATCTACCTATATTGTATTTTTTCCCGTTTACTTTTATTTCTAAAAGATTATCTGATGCTAAGATATATTTTGGGCATCCAACAACAGTCACAACTATCTTTTTTTTCTCTGAGATTATACTGTTTACAACCTTTCTGTTGTTAATCATTTTTATCAGCTCTGAATTCATAATCTCTTTTAAAGTTTTTTCATCGTTAGAATTAATAAGGATTATAGTTTTATCCCAATGAGATTTCTGTAATTCTATTTTGTACCAAGAAGTTATCCCATCAAAAATTATTGGATGAGTTACATTAAACCAGCTTGTTATCTCTAACAGGCTGAAGTATCCATCCTTCCATTTAGAGGCATCGTAGATTACAAATGCTTTATCAGAGACCATAATCTCGCTATTCGTTTGGTTTTTAACTTTCAGTATTAAAAGATCATCGTTTTCGTAGTATTTTTCTATATACATGCTGTTTTGTAATCCATTAACAATGTTTTTGGGTAAGATATGCTTGTACACTATAATGTACTGCAAATTGGGGAGTAGTTTCAAGAATTGATAAAATCTATCGAAATCACCCCTTTTAATTAGCTTATACCAAAGAAAATCTGAAAAAGTCCATAATGTTAAAGATGGAGTTTCCCATGGTGATGGGGGTGAAAATGCATTTTTTAAATTGTGTTTGGCTGATAAATATTCGTGGAGATGCATTACACTGTAACCAACCGTCGGATATGGTTGATACCTGTACGTTCCATTGTAACTCAAAGATACACCACTACCAACATTCCCCCATACTGGAAGCATTAAAACTCTACTATATTTTGGTATTTTTGAATATGCATCATCTAAATTTGGATTTAGATTATAAGCAAATTGAACTTCATTACTAACCGTAAAAGCTGAGAGTAATAAGATTATAATTGTAATATAAAATAAAACCTTACTATATATACTATATATCTGTTTTACCTTGATGTGTTTTATCAATTCATTGATTCCTATCCCACCTAATATTATAATAAACGGAAATGACACTGACAAAAATATTCTGGCAGGAGCTCTAAAAGGAATTTCTTCTGCATAAAGATTATAAAATGCAAAAAAAGGGCCATTAGTTCCACACCCTAAGAGATGTATAAGAAATACGATAAACCAACACAGCCACTTTTTTCTATTATACACTACAAACAATAAAGATGCGAAGAATGGGAAACTTCTCAGTAAGTTAATGTAAATATTAGATAGAGAATAGATTTCAAGTGGTTCTCTATTTACCATATTATGAAGAGAATAAATTGAAGAAATAATATTTGCCGATGCTAAATGTATTGACGCCTTTGATAATATATTATAGTAATAAGGTTTATAATATCCAAGATAATTTGTTAACCATAACATTATCGGAAAGAACAAAGAGACAAAGAATAAGAAATAATACTTTTTAGAAATTTTTGAGATGTGAATAAAAAATGGAGTTAAAAATAAGATAATGAATAATATCAACAGAAATATTACCGCATGGTCATAGATAGATACAAGTCCTAAAAACATAAGAAAAATGTAGCTATACCAAGATAGTTTTTTATTTTTAATTAAAACAGACCACATATAAAGAATCGCACTCGTGCAGAACAGAAGCACTATATATCGCATATGTCCTTGAGGATACATATATGTTATTAGTGGATTAGTAAGTAAGTATAAAATGGAAAACAATAGGGATATTTCTTTTATTGTACCAAAATTCTTTAGAGTTTGATATACTAATATTCCAGATAAGAAAGTGAGTACAACAAAAGTTAAAATATAAGATAAGTGCCAATTTTTAGTAATAGTGTTTATCAGTATAAAGAATATATTTACAGAAATTCTTCCATATGGAGTAACTTCATAAGGCTGACCGTATGTTATACTATCCCAATATAATGGACTATTTAATGTAAAAGATTTTATTATGTTTAATGCTAAAAATCCCTCCTCAATACCCATTAATAAATTGTCATTATATCCTATTATCCAGTTAATATTTAATATTAGACTAATTATAGTAATGATAATAAAATAAAGTATGATTCTTTTATCTAAAAGAACTTTATTTGTTATATATTTTCGTAATCTCTTCATTTTTGTATCCCCTCAACAATATTCTTTAAAACTTCGTAATACTTGCTTTTATAAGGAGGTTTTGGAGATACTGATATGTTATCTTTTTTTCTTTTTATTAAAAATATCTCGAAGTGTTCATTATCCATTACTCTTTGTATATTACAATAATTTTGGAGATACTCTGCTATTTTACCGTAATACCCTAACGTTATCTTATTGTTTTTCTTACGTATGTAGTAACAGCTCTTTCCAAAAATTATAGACAACAATGTTCCATGAAAAGTTGATGTAATGATGATATCATACTTATTTCTAATTTTTTGTAATAAGTTTATAGTGGTTGGCGGAGTATTTTTAATGTCTATGTTTATACCATCTATTTCTGCTTTAGAGATTAAAGATTTATATACACTTTTAGAAATTTTAATATCATCTATTTGATCATATTTCCAAAATGGGACAATATCTATATTTTTGGGTTTTAGTGTTTTAACAATATCTAATATAATTTCTAAGTAGCTACTTTTAATTTGAGATAATAATTTTCTAAATCTTGGAAACGAAAATAGTATTTTTCTTGGAATATATTTGTACTTGTTCAGTTCGAAGATAACTCTAGGAATTATTAGAATTGAGAATTTTTCATTTTGAGAATTTAGTTTGCAATTTTGTATTTTTAGAAGATTATTTACTATAGGATTGTAAAAACATAAGTCAAAATCAGTTAGTAATTTATTTCTACTAATGAATTTTTTAATATTATTATAAGAAAGTTTGTCTCTGACAATTATGTAATCTGCTTTGTTAATAGTTTTTATAACAAACTCTTTTACAAATTTAGGGAGCTTTTCTATTTTGTCAATAGAAACTCCCCATAGAATTATCTTTTTATCGCTATTACAGAAAATTAATGGAAGAATATTAAATAAATGATACCAGATAGATGTATTACTTTGTACCAAAGCACACCCTCCAACTATTATAATATCTGCCTTATTACAAATTTGATATAAAGTTAAAACATCGATTATTGAGTTATATTTAAAAAATTCAATTTTACATCTATTTGAGATTATTTTTTCTCTCAACAAATATTCTTTAAAAATCGTTTCTGAAAATTTTTTATCTGTTGTGGGGATGTATATGTAAAATTCATAATTAGTGTTAGATGCTACACTATCTATTATAAACAAAGTGCTTTCGAGCATTGCCTTGTCCCCAAAGTTGGTAAATTTTCCACCTAATTGTCCCCAATTATATGCTAAAACATGAATAATTTTTTTCATGTTATCTACCTAATATGATCTACACTTTTTAAAATTGTATTTTTGGCGAAATTTATCTACATTTTTTTTACTATCTCTAATGTATATTTCTTTTGCATATTTTTCTAATTTTTTAATAACTTCAATGTTTTTATTAGATGATTCTATTACACTTACAGGCAAATGTACATAAACCTTATTAAATCTATAATATCCGCTTAGTTCTACAAAACCCAAAGAAGGGGCCCAAGAATATTTCTTAAGAGGATTCCAATAATCATCCATAAAATATTTATGAGGCCAGTCGCCTACAATCAATATCTTTTCTTGAAAGTATGTGACATAGATATTTAAACATAACCAAATCAACAATATTACTATAGAAATTTTTAATTTTTTGTCCATATTTATTATTTTATTGAGTTTTTCTTTCATTATACCACTCCATATATTTTTCTAAATGTTTTAAAGTATCTGAGGTTGGTAATCCTAACTTCTCAATTTTTTTAGTAGAATAATATCTATCGAATGTTATTAACTTTAATTTAATTCTAAGAATATCATTAGGTATCTGCAACACCACCTTTAAGAGAAAGGAGGGAAGTTTATAATACTTCCCACCCGTAGCTTTTTTTATAAATCTTAATAAATCTTCTAATGTTATAGGATTTTCTGCTATATTATAAATTCCACTTATTTTGTTTTTAACTGCATAAAAATACATAGAACTTAAGTAATCTACATCAATTAAACTTATCTTAGGATTATTAAAATAAAAAAAACTCCTTTTCTTAACTAATTTAGATATCTTGTATAAAAAACTATAATCTCCTTTACCATAGATTGTAGTAGGTCTAAATATTACTAAAGGAAAATCATATTCTTCTTTAAGAGACAATAATTCCTTTTCAGCAAGTGCTTTTGACTTGTGGTATTTACCATCTGGATCATACGGATGACTTTCGTCTGCGGGTAAATACTTGGGTATTGTTCCATAAACCCCAACCGTACTAGTAAAGATAAATACATTATGGTTAATATTGGCATCTACAAACCCATAAGCTAAATTTTTTGTCCATAATACATTAGTTTTATAATATTCTTCCCAAGAAATATTCCTTTCACCAGTGATTGCAGCAATATGAATGATGGAACTTATATTATAGTCAGTTATCAATTTTGAATAAAACCTATAGTCTTTTTCTTCTGGATTTTTAATTTTAATTGGAATTAGATTATCAGGATATTCGAGAAATAAATTCTTAAGCTTTTCAGGATTCCTAACTATAGCACATACAAAATATCCATCCTCTAACAATTTTTTTGTTACATTTTGACCTACAAAACCAGTAGCCCCAGTTACCAAAACAGTTTTATCTCTCATTTTTACCCTACCACTCTTTTTACAACTTTTAAAGCCGTTAGAGGACTCAACAACATATTCGCATAAGCCTCATTAGCTAAAGGACATCTATGCTCCTCTTTAACCTTCTTCCTAACTTCCCAAGCCTGTTTAGACCTCCAGAGTTTCTTGAAATCGTAATCAAAATCCCTTAAGTTCCCCATTTTTGAGGCATAGACGGCACATTCCCAGACGTCTCCTGTCGGCGAAATCTGACAGGTTGCAAATCCTGCGTAGGATTTCATCCCATTGTTTTTACCCAGATAGAGGTCTCTTACGTATTTATAGTACTCAATCCTGAAAGCCTCGGTTATTTTAGCTAAACCCCTCCACTTCCTATTCTTCATACTCATTTCAATCTCATTAATCAAAAAATTTATAGCTTTCTCGTAATCCTCAGCGTTAGGAGTAGGTTTGTCTTCAAAGTTCTCCATTTCAAACCTTTCTTCTGCGATTTCGGTTATGTATTGATCGGGATCAAGCTCATCAATCAGAAATCTGGCAATCTTGGGCAACCTTTCCACGTTCCATTTAGATATAACTGTATGAATACCCAACACCAAGTTATTGTATTTTTTCTTCAGTTCTCTCGTTCTCTTGTAGTTATCGATAATCTTCTCCCAGTTTCCTTTTACGCCTCTAATTTCATCGTGCTCTTCTTCTATACCATCAATGGAATAATTTATGACTAACTTTATCTTACTGTCCAAAACCTCCAGAATTTCCCCTATTTTATCTGTGGTTGATGACAAAATCCCGTTAGTGGGGATGTTGATTATTGCTGGATGATTAAACTTTGCAATTGATTCAATTATCTCTACCAGATCTTTTCTTAAAAATGGCTCACCACCACTTATTGTGATCCAGAAAGGAACGCTACCTAAGCTTTCAATTATCTCAACCCATTCATCCAATCTCAATTCTGAATTAAATGGGACTCTTTGTTGGATTTTCCATATATTGCAAGTTTTACATTTTGAGTTGCATCTGTAAGTTACGCTGAAGGTGTAGTTGAAAGGCAACAATATCGGTTTTCCAAATCTTTTGAAAGATTTGTAAAAGGGTAGTTTTAGAAGTAATCGCCTCGTAGATGTCATCTTACCACTTCTTTTGTTGTTTCCACAATATCCCAGACAACATGGTCTTTTTTAAATATTCTGTAATCAAGCCACCCAAGAAATCTGCTGTAGCCTTCGAGCATCATGGCTCCTATAAAATAAAGTTTTTCTTTTGGTTTAAGCTTTAACTTTCTGGCAATGCTCACTATTCCACTAACCCCCATGGTTGAAACTTCATATCCCAACTCTCTCTTTAAATGAAGATGTCCTGCAAAAATCCTCCTTCTTTGCTTGATGAAATCGCTTACGGTTTCGGGAGCACGATTATAGCAAATTGCCTCTGGAACATAGACAACCTTGTACCCTTTTTTCTTTATTGATGCTTCAATCCAAGCCTCATCAACAGCAGTATCCTTTGGTATCCCATCTATTACATTTCTGAAAGCAACTAACTCACCTAATTTTGGATTTTTCAAGGAAATTTGATGATGCAATTCCCATATCAGGTGTCCTGCAANCCCAATAAAGGTGTTTCTGTCGTTAATGGGTACTGGATGTCCGCCTGCCATTCCGATTTTCTCGTCTAAAAAAGGCAAACATAATTTCTCAATTGTATTTTTCAATGGTAGTGTATCAGCACTTTCCAATACACAGACATCACCTTTAGCGTGCTTTATATATTCATTAACTGCAGATGCTTTTCCCTCCCTCCTTGTTTGGGTTACGAGTTTAATTCTTTCATCTATGCTTGAAAATTCTTGCACGATCTTATCAGTCCTGTCAGTGGAATTAGATGAGACAACAATTATCTCCTCAATCTTTATTTGCTCGTTTTTCTGATTTAGCAGAGCTTTAAGTAAATTGCCAATATTTTTCTCCTCGTTGTAGGCGCAAATGCCAATGCTGACCGAAAGCATATCACCACTCTATCAGAAAACAATGATGTGCTTAAACTATCTCGTTGGTTTGAAGAGTTTGTATCTATACAATCGCCATAGAAGCCTGAGGTAGTTCATAATCTCATTTTTCCCCATCTTGCTATCTCCGTACATTCTATCACTGAAAACGTAAGGAATCTCAGAGATCGAATTGTATTTCCCTTTCACTAGTATTTCCAAGAGTAGCTTGAAACCCTTAGGATTAAATTCGATTCCCTCAATCACCGATCGTTTTAGAAAGAAAAAACCACTCATCGGATCCTCAACTCCATTCAATATTGGTTTTGCCAAGTAAATTGCACCTTTTGAAATAATCTTCCTAGTTAATGGCCACTTTTCTACACCACCATCAACGTATCTACTTGCGATAGCAATATCGTTTCCCTTTTTGATCTCTTCTACGAGCTTTTCAATCATTTCTGGGGGATGTTGTAAATCGGCATCAATCACTCCAATGATCTCACCGTCAGAATTTTTGAAACCCTCTAAGATTGCTGAAGCTAACCCTGCTTTGTTTTCTCGAACAATTAATTTTATCGGATATTCTTTTGATAGTTCTGTAACGATTTCTGCAGTACCATCGGGACTGTTATCATCTACAACTACGATCTCATAGTCTTTTTTCAACACATTATGAATTCTTTTGATTAGTTCAGCTATATTTTCCCGTTCGTTGTATGTAGGTACTATAACAGAAACTCTTGCACACATAACCATCATCCAATTTTTAATGCCTTTATAAAAATTTATCTCTCGAAAAGTTCGATCCCTCCAAACTCCAGCCAACAAGTATTTTTTATTTCATATCTTAGGTATTATGTTCGCATCTATGTAGGCTATCATGAGTTCTTTCATTTCTTTCTTAATTCTTGTATAATCTCGACGAAATTTTTATCTTTTGGAAAAACATTCTCGAGAAATCCAATATCATTCCATATCTGTACTTCTCTGTCTCTTTTACTTTCCATTATCTCTACAACCTTGAACATTTTTCGAATATCTAAACTTTTATACCCAATGTCATATACCTTTATCCCCAACATTATGTATTTTTTGATTAATTGGATTGGCAATTGTACATTCTCCACATCTAAACGGCTGACGGAAGCAAACAGCATCTACGACTTTGGTTTCTGGTATGATGCTGAAGTGGTGAACATCCTGAACGAAAGAGCTCAGAATGAATTTGTTGTTGGCACTCCACACGGAGCATTCGTCAATGCAGAATGGAAGTATGCTGAACGCAGAGTAAGCCAAGCAATCTCCTTAAACCCTGACTGGCTTGTCACATTCAAGGCTTGGGTTAAAATCAAATCAAACAACAAGCTTGAAGTGTACGAAATCGGTCCCTATATCTTAATCCACTCCCACCCTCGTGGATACATCAAAGAGTATGTTGAGCCAACGAATTTCGGGTTCAACAAGTTGAGGAAATAATTTATAGTGTTGGAGTTTGTTCCAACAGTTAATATAAATCAGTCTTAATAATGGATCAAATTATCTCATACTCTTATCACTGTTATCTTATCCTACTTCCTCTCTCTGCCCTTCTTTTTTTGATTTCTTCAACGATATCATCCATACTCTGATCCAACCACTGCGAACGCTCCTTAGTGTAATTCCCTGTATAATCCCCTCTCCAAATCAAAACTCTGGACAAGCTCAATTATCTATATTTGCCATACAGACGACTTCAATCAACGAACTCCACCTTAACACCAATTTTCTCTGCTGAATCTTTCTGCTTACCATCACTGGTTAGAATCCCACCATATTTCTCAGCCTGTGCTATGTAAAGAGCGTCATAAATCGTGATTTTCTCCTCAATCGCTATTTTCTGAGCTCTGCCAACATAGTTTCCTATGGGTTCGTAGATGACCACCTCCATTGTCTCATTTAAGGCTCTAAACATAATTTCCGCTTCCTCAACCGAGATTGCAGAATAAACTGCTTGATGTTTCCATATCGCATTGGAGACTTCTGCCAGCGCCAAGGTCAAAGAACATGTTCCAGCAGCAAGATACCTTTCTATCTCCTCCCATCTCTCCTCTCTCAGAATGTATTTTGCAAGCGATGATGCATCAATTACTATCACGATCCTCCCTCACATATCTTACAGCACGACCTTTTTGGGTTCTCACATTCCTCAACATCTCGTTTATCTCCTTCAATTTCATCTTCCTTCTGTGCTCCCTTACTTTCTCTTCAATGAAACTTCTGATTTCCTCGCTCCAGTTTATGTTCATTTCTTTCATCCTTTTCTTCAACTCCTTGGGAATCCTGAAGCTTACAACTTCATTTACACTCATGATTTCAATTTTGTATTACAGATATATAAACATTTTTTAAGACCTCAATATAGCTCCATAAGTCAGGGATAAACAACACTTTCACAGACCAGATCTCCTCCCCAGTTTGAATCAATAAACACTAATAAGCAATTGATTTACTTATGGTTTACTTAAATCTCCAATCCCATCTTTCAGTTCATCTACTCATACTCAACGCCGGAGTTGTTGCTAAGTGAAGCAGGAGCAAACAGCATCTACGACTTCGGCTTCTGGTATGATGCTGAAGTGGTAAACATCCTGAACGAAAAAGCGAGCGACGAGTTTGTTGTTGAAAGCCATACTGCATTCGTCAATGCAGAATGGAAGTATACTGAACGCAGAGGCAACGAATTTCGGGTTTAATAAGTTGAGGAGTGGTCATTCAGCAGTGGTAATGCAAACTAAATCTTCGCACTCTATAAGGATCAGGAACTTAAGGAATTTCTATTCCTGCTTTTATCAAAGCTCTCTTTATCTTCTCTATTTCCTCTTCAAGCTTTTCAAATCTCTTTTCGAGCAATTCGTTCGTCTTATCG
>MTMT01000006.1 GCA_002010195.1 Archaeoglobus sp. JdFR-32 | reverse complement strand
CAGCTTTGGAAAGTCTCCAAACTGCCAAGCACGAGTCCTTCCCACCGCTCCATGTTGCAGCAATCATCGACCTTTGGTGGGAGGCAAGCAATATATATTTTGTCAATTTTACTTGACTCAAATCAAAAAATTTTAATAAAGTTAGTTTGATTTCAAATCAGATATATTGGAGATAAGTTATTGGGAGGTGTGTTCATGCATATAATGGAGGGATTTCTCCCACCTTTGTGGGCAGGGGTTTGGTATGTGTTCGCACTGCCTATCGTTGTTTACGGAGCATACAGAGTTAAGAAAGAGATCGAGGAAAATCCAAGGAACAAGTCTTTATTAGCGGTGTCCGCTGGNTTCATTTTCGTGCTGTCAGCGTTAAAAATACCTTCCGTAACGGGAAGCTGTTCGCATCCAACTGGCACGGGAGTAGCTGTGGTGATGTTCGGTCCAGCAATAACCGCTTTTCTATCTGTGATAGTACTGCTTTACCAAGCTCTATTACTCGCTCATGGCGGGATAACAACTCTCGGAGCAAACACCGCATCTATGGGGATAATAGGCCCGTTCACCGGGTGGTTAATGTACAGGGTTGTTAGCAGAAGGCTGGACATCAAGCTCTCAACCTTCATCGCCGCTGCAGTTGCGGATTGGGTGACCTATGTTGTGACATCCATTCAGCTCGCTCTGGCTTTTCCCTCCGGGGGAGGAGTAGCTGGGGTGATCGCTTCGGCAACAAAGTTTCTGGCGATTTTCTCGATAACNCAGANACCGTTGGCTATAATTGAGGGTATACTCGCCGCTCTGCTGATGGGGTATCTTATACAGCTCAGAGATACTGTGGTGGAGGTGACCGCATGAGGTGGAAATATGGGGTAATCTTACTGATTTCTACCTCAATTCTGATCTCTTTGGTCTCAATTGCTTCCGCTGAGGAGTGGGCTGGTGCGGATGCAAAAGCGGAGGAGGCTATAGGGGAGATCTCTCCGCAATACGAGCCATGGTTCTCCCCCCTTTTTGAGCCACCGAGTGGGGAGATTGAGAGCCTTCTTTTCAGTCTGCAATCGGCTATCGGTTCGCTTTTGATAGGGTATTATATCGGACATCATCGAGGGACAAGGCATGCACGAAACGCTTGAGCATGTGCAGTTGAACTCAAAGAAAATAGTGGATGGAGATGTCAAGGTATACTTCTGTCTAATTTTACTTTTATTTGTACTTATCACTGGAAAAATGGCTGTTTATGGAACAGCATTCGTTGTTTTCTCGTGTCTATCTTTATATGCTGTGGGTGGGTACTATCTGAGAGTAATCCGGATTCCGGTGTACTTTCTTGTCTCTGGACTGATCGCAATATTGCTTTTTGTTCCCGGGGATATCGGAGATGTGGGTAGCGTATATCGATTATATTTTCTGGAGGTGTCTGAAGGTGGAATGAACATGGCTTTGAACACCGCTCTACGAGCACTGGCGTCCCTCTCAATCATGTCGTTCATGGTTCTGACAACCTCCNTCCCAGAAATGTTTTCAGCATTCAAAAAAATGAAGATGCCTGATTTTGCTGTAGAGATCTCACTTTTGGTATATCGTGTAATCCAGATTTTGCTCGATGAGCTGGAAAGACTTGAGAGATCTGCATCATCCCGTCTTGGATATGTGAGTAAAAGGGCTTTTGTGAACACAACCGCCTTGCTGTCCTACTCTTTGTTCTTAAAATCGTTGAAAAGGTCAGAAAAGCTCGATAAGGCTATGTCTGCGAGATGTTACAGTGGTGTGATGCCCACCCTTGATGTGAGGAATAGGGGTAGCCATTATGCCTTGGCAATCACTGCTCTCCTCGTTGCGGTATGGTTACTCTCGTGATTGAGGATGCCTCGAGATCAACAAGGTGTTCTCGAGATCAATGAGGTGGTCTTTGTGATTGAGACCAAAGGTTTGTGGTTCGGGTATAGGGGTAGAGATGTCCTTAAAGGAGTCGATTTCAAGGCAAAGAGGGGCGAGGTAACGATTCTACTCGGTAGAAACGGGGCGGGGAAAACAACCTTGCTGATGCATTTAAACGGCTTGCTGAAGCCAGTACGTGGGGAGGTTTGGATTGATGGNATCAAGCTCAAGTACGACAGAAGGAGTCTACTTGAAATTCGAAAAAAAGTAGGATTCGTTTTTCAGAACCCAGATGATCAGATCATAGCTCCAACGGTATGGCAGGATGTTGTATTTGGTCCGAAAAATGCAGGAATAAGTGATGAATACGCAAAAAAGGCAATCAAACGACTTGGACTTGAGGAGCACGAAAACAGACTTTGCAACTCTCTGAGCGGTGGGGAAAAGAGGAGAGTTGCAATAGCCGGTGTGCTTGCGATGAATCCGAAGTATATCATCATGGACGAACCAACAGCAGGTCTTGACGGTGTTGGTCTGAGAAGCGTGGTGGAGATAATAGAAGAGTTGAGAGAAGAAGACAAAACATTCATAATATCTACCCACGATCTGGATTTTGCAAGAGCGGTTGGGGAGAGATTTGTTTACTTGGATAATGGAAAAATAGTCCACGAGGATTATGAAATAGACTTGACAATGGCGAATGGTTATGGATTAAGGGTAGGGAATGTTAAAGGAAGGCTTATCGTCATCCCCCATACCGCAAAAATTCCAGACATGGATGTTGATTTCATTGCGGTGATGGGGACAAAAGNCAAAGAGAGAGCTTTTAAAGAGGGTTTAGAGGCAGATATTGTAAATGCGGTTCTCGATAGATCGATTCTAAGGGCTATAGAGGGACATACTGTGCTGATGATATGTAGTGCNGAAATGATTGATGTTGTGAGGAGAGAGGTGAAGAGGTTTCCGGTGGTTTTAGAGGTGCTGGATTCAGAGATTTCGAAAAATCTTTCAGAGGAGGTTGTAGAATGGAGCTCTTAATCTTAGCATCGTTTAGCATCGCGGTTGTGNACTCCTTAGCTCCAGACCATTATTTTCCATTCGTAGCCATAGGCAGGTTAAGGGACTGGAGCATAGGTAAAACCCTGATTTTCTCCACTTTGGCTGGAACGCTTCATGTTGCGAACTCTGTAGTCGTAGGAGCGGTTTTGATCTATGGCATGGATTTGCTTGGTGTCGCGAGATTTATTGAGGAAGTTTCGCCAATCTTACTTGTATTGATCGGATTGGCTTACGCACTCGTGTCTTCTGTTAGAGAACACAAGCACATCCACTCGTCCTCAGCAATAATGATTCTGCTTTTAATCGGTCTCTCTCCCTGCGTGCCTTTGATACCGCTAATGCTTGCTTCAAGCAACTCATTTGAGCTAACAGCAGTAGTAATTACCTTTGCACTTGCAACCTTGGGTACGGTACTCACCCTCACATTTCTATCCTACGGGGTATTCAAGCCTCCGAGGCTTCACGGCAGGGAAGATGTGGTAGCGGGGCTGATAATTGCGATAGTGGGCTTAATAACACATCTTGTGAAAATAGCTGGTGAAATAATCGGGGGTGGCGACTTATCGAAAAACATAGGAAGAGAGTGGAGAGTTTGCGGAAGGGGATAGTATGATAGAAACAAAGATCGAGATTATAGGTGTTCTTTTTGCTAANCTAAAGCCCAAGGGAAACGAAACCTTCGCNGATATAGGCTGTGGGAGTGGAGCGGTGTCAAAGTTCTTCTCAGAACATGTCAGACATGTTTACGCGGTGGAGAAAGATGAGTCGATGTTTCGGAAAGCGAAGGAAAATCTTAGTGGTGGAAACATCGAGGTCATGCTGTTGGACGGCTACGATTTCCTTAAGGAGCATAGTTGTGACATTGTTTTCTTCGGTGGGACGAAAGGCATCGAAAGAATGCTCGAGGTATGCGATGCTGAGAGGATAGCAGTTAACATCGCCCGCATGGAGGTTGCCTTCAGGGTGGTGGAGAGGATGAAGGCTATGGGTATTTTTGAGGAGATACTCATGATAAACATCTCAAGAAGCTATGAGCTTGCTGGAGGAACTGCTTTCAAGCCGTTGAACCCGATTTTTATGGTGATCGGGAGGAATTAAGCTGTGGTTGGATTAAAATCTTGATTGGNGGGTGATAGGTTGCTCTACGGTGTTGGTCTCGGACCGGGGGACAGGAAGCTTCTGACCCTGAGGGCGGTTGAGGTGATAGAATCCGTGGATGAGGTTATAGTTCCCGGTAGAATGGCTTATGATTTGGTAAAACACCTTAGGGAACCAAGATTGGTTGAGTTTCCAATGGGAGAGAGTGAGGATGTTGCAAGGAGTCTTGGAAAGGAGCTATCTGAAAGGATAGATGAAGAAATAGCCTTCTGCTGTTTGGGTGATCCGGTTTTCTACTCAACCTTTCACCATGTTGTTGAAGAGTTAANGAGATGCAACCCTCGGGCTCGAGTTGAGATTATTCCCGGTGTTACGAGCATTTCATGTGCCCTTGCAAAAACATTGGTATTCGTTAACGAATCGATGCTTCTCACAACTCAGGATTTTCGTGAGGTTAGTGTTGCGGTCGTTCTAAAGGCTAAGAATCTTGGAAGGATAAAGAAAGAGCTTGTTAGAAGAGGATTCAACAGCTTCAAGCTTGTTGAGAATATGTTCTTAGATGGGGAGAGAATTTACGATGAAGTTCCTGAAAAGGCGGGCTATTTCAGTGTTTTGATAGCAAGGAGGGAGATATAGATGCGAAGTTCTGGATCCTCAAAAAGTCAGGGAAAGGTTTACTTCATAGGATTCGGTCCCGGAGATCCTGAGTTACTCACACTGAAGGCTTATAAAATCCTTAAAAGATCGGATTTGATAATATATCCCGGTTCTCTAATCGGAGAGGAATTCTTGGATGAATTCGAGGGGGAAAAGATAAACAGCCACGGGAGGAGACTCGAGGATATCGTTGAAATTATTTTTTCCGCGGTGGATGAGGGAAAAATCGTTTCAAGAATTCAAAGTGGAGATCCATCAATTTTTTCCGCTATCGGTGAGCAGATAAGAGAGATCAAGAAAAAGGGAGTAGAGTATGAGGTAATTNCGGGTGTTAGCAGTGTATTTGCATCCTCATCCGCAATAGGGGTTGAACTTACATCGCCGGATATAGAGGGGGTTGCGATAGTCAGACCCGCTGGGAACACTCTCCCCAAGGATCACTTGCACGAACTTGCAAGACTGCCTCTGACGCTCGTAATTCTCCTCGGCATTGACAAGATAGATTACATTGCGGAAAAGTTATCTGAAGTGAGAGGAGAAAGTGAACCCTGTGCTGTGGTTTATCATGCATCGAGAGAGGACGAGAGAATAGTGTTCTCCACCCTCGGTAACATAGCAAGAGAGGTTGAAAGGGAAGGAATAAGGAGAACAGCTACGATAATCGTTGGAGAAGCTATAGAAGGGTATGAGGGTAGAAGCCACCTTTACAGCGATTACGCGTCTGCAAAGCAATGAGGTGATGGCTTGAGGATTGCAATTCTGTGTTTTGATAGAGACAGGGAGATNCTGCGGGAGGTGGAGGATCATCTAAGGAAGAGGTACGAGGTAAAGACAGTGGTGTATGACAGCGGAATATGGCCTCTTCTGTTGAATTTCGACTGTATAGTTGCATATATGCCATCTGGGATCGTTATAAGGGGATTGTGCAAACATCTAAGGAATAAATGGGTTGATCCTGCGGTAGTTGTACTCGATAAACCCCTCATGCACTCCGTACCCATATTAGGGGGACATCATGGCGGAAATGANGTTGCGATGTATCTCGAAGAGATGGGCATTAAGGCGATCATTCTGACAGCAATGGAGTTTTCTGATGGTGTGGCGGTGGGTGTAGGATTCAGAAAAGGCTCGTTAGCGAGAGACATCAAACATGCAATTGAGAACGCTCTAAGGGAGGTTGGTTTGAAGGTAGAGGACATCAGAGTGATATCAACGATTGAGGAGAAGAGGGGTGGAGAGATTGTGAAGGTTGCGGACATGTGGAAGAAACCCTTAATCTTCGTTGGCAGGCAAGACATCAACGAAATGGACATAAGGGAGACGAAGGCAAGGTTAATCGGTGTGAAGAGTGTTTCCGAGGCATGTGCGATATATGCATCTATTAACGGAGAGCTTATTCTTTCGAAAAAGGTTTACGGAGGTGTAACGGTTGCAATCGCAAGGTGAAGTGCGGGAATTTAAGGGCAAGGTCTACATCGTTGGAATAGGTCCNGGGAGTTCAGAGCTTCTGACACTCAGAGCGGTAAAAGCCTTGAAGAAATCCGAATACATCTTGGGACACAGAACATATCTGGATCAGATTAGGAGCTTTATATCTGACAAAAAAATAATTGAAAGTGGAATGGGGAAAGAGGTTGAGAGGGTCAAGCTCGCGGTTAACTTGGCGAAGGAGAATACGGTTGCACTCGTAAGCGGTGGAGACCCATCGATTTACGGCATATATTCTTTATTTTTCGAGTACATAACTTACAACAACATCTTGGTGGATTATGAGGTGATCCCGGGTGTTTCCGCTTTATCTGCCTGCTCACCCCTCTTGGGTTCTCCTGTGTGCGGAGATCATTCGGTGGTAAGCCTGAGCGATCTGTTGACTCCTTGGGAGGAGATAGAGCGAAAGCTGAGANATGCGTTGAGAGGAGGTTTCGTTGTGGTTTTGTATAATCCTTCGAGCAAGAGGAGAAAATCGAACTTAATGAGAGCTCTGGAGATAATCAGGGATGAGATAGGAGATGTTACACTTGGAATTGTTAAAAACGGCTGGAGAGAAGGGGAATTCTGCACTTTGGTGAAGGTTAGCGAGCTTATAAACGATTTGGATTTAGTGGATATGTCAACTACAATTTTCATACCCTCTCCGGAAACTATCATAAGGGATGGGAGAATGCTAACACCCCGGGGATATTCGAGGAAGTACATGATATGTGAGGTGGATTGGGTGTGTGGAAACAAAAGGGACAAAAGCATGGGACTTACTGAAAAAGTTACAGAGCATATGGGTGCAAAGACAAGAAGGGCGAGAGAAATAACTCTAAAAAGCTATGAAATCGCGAGAAGGTTCGTTGATGGCGATGACCTCAAGTCCGAGATTCTGAGGAGGTGCATCATAGCTACTGGGGATCCATCCATCAAGGATCTGATCTATTTCAAAGGTGATCCAGAGGTGGGTGTATCAGCGATAAGGAACTCGAAAATAATTGTGGATGTATCAATGCTGAAAGCTGGTTTGAGAAAGCGGGCAATAGCGATGATAGATTTTGCAGATGGCGAGGAGGAAACGAGAGTGGTCTCAGGTCTCATGAATTTGAAGGAGGAGATTGAAGGAAGTGTTGTCGGTATTGGAAATGCTCCATCTGCTGCCATGGCTCTGTGCAAGATAGCGGAAAGATATAAACCCGCATTCATCGTTGCAACTCCCGTAGGCTTCGTGAGTGCAAGTGAGTCGAAGGAGATGGTAAGGTGTCTGGACATCCCGAGCATAACAACTGTTGGTTCAAGAGGTGGGAGCACGATCTGCACAGCAATAATTAATTGTCTTATCGATCATTCAAGGTTATGATGCTGATCGACCCTATTGAGCACTATGCCTATCCCACTGAATGGCTTGAGGGGTTCGACAANATGGAAATGGAGGAGGTTAAGAGGAAGATAGATAGCGGACTATACATACTGAAGAAGGATGGCTGGCTGAGAAGGGGCATAACGACATCGACTACTGCATGTCTTGCAATGAACTCTGCGATAGCATCCCTCTACGAGAATGTGGATTCGGTAAAGGTTTTTACCCGAGTAGGTATCACCCTTAGCCTACCTGTATCCGCGGAGAATGGGTTTGCTATTGCTAAGAAATTTTCTGGAGATCATGAGTTTGATGTTACGGATGGACTGGAGATAATTGCAAAAGTGGTTAGAAAGAAGGGAATCTGGTTTGGTGATGGGATCGGAGTAGTAAACGGGAAGAAAGCGGTGAGTAAGAGTTCTATGGAGCAGATTGAAAGGAACTTCTCGTATTATTCTGAGAGATATGGTTTTGATGAGGGGATTCTGATTGAAGTCCCGGATGGAGAGGTGGTGGCGAGGAAAACGAAAAATATGGAGATGGGGATAGAGGGAGGAATATCGATTCTCGGAACCACTGGATTTGTTGAACCATGGTGTGATGAACTTGTTAAAACGAAAATTGAGATTGCAATGAGATATGACAAGATTGCGATAACAACGGGCAGAATAGCATGGAGGTATGCTAAGCAGTGGTTTCCAGACTACCAACCTTTCGTCTTCGGAGTGTTTATAGATGATATTCTAAAAGCACACCCGGGACAGAAGGTCTTGGTGGGGTTTCCGGGTCTGCTGTCTCTATGGGCGGGGGATAGAGGGATTGAGGGGATAGAAAGGAAGGCTATGGAAATGGGGGTTCAGGAAGTGCATGTGATAAGGAGGTAACGGGAGGGATTGGCGAGGTAACACCTATTGGAGATGGGAAAATGCTTTATGTTGTGGGTACGGGCTTGTCGGAAAAAGATTTGACGAGAGAAGCGATCCAAGTTATTAGAAATGCAAATGTGATTTACTCAAGTAGAAAAGTTTTTGAGAGAGTTAGGGGATTCGTTGACTGTAAGAAGCTTAGACTAATNTCAAATTTCTCGGAAAAAGAGTACATGAAAATTTTTGAGGAATCAAGGAATAGGGATGTTGTAGTCCTTTCGAGTGGAGATCCAATGGTTTCCGGATTGGGATCAAGGTTCTCGAGACTGGTTGAAGAGGTAACGATCATTCCCGGAATATCAAGCGTGCAGAAAGCATTGGCAATTTTGAGGAAGGATTTAACGGAGGTGGTAGTCGTCTCAACTCATGGCAGAGAGGATGAAGACCTGACTTTGTACGAAGATTCAAACATCTTTAAAACAAGAGGCTTACTAATCTTGGCGGATAGATCATTCGATTTGAAGAAACTAAAAGGTAGAAAAATCGTTCTAATGGAGAATTTGGGTATGGAGGGAGAAAGAATAGTTGAGGACTTTGCGGAGAATGTTGAGATAAAGTCCGATTATTCAATCGTGTACCTTGGCAGGTAAAAAAGTTATATGGGGGGTGAATTTTTTGAAAGGATTGGTTATAGTAGGGCATGGAAGTCAGCTTCCACACTATAGGGAAGTAATGGAGATACATAAGAGAAGAGTTGAGGAATCAGGAATTTTTGATGAGGTGAAAATAGCATTCGTCGCGAGAAAAAGAAAACCATCTCCAGATGAAGCTATAAAAGAGATGCAGAGTGAGGTTGTGTATGTTGTGCCACTTTTTATATCGAATGGATTGCATGTTACGGAAGACCTGCCAAAAATTCTCGGATTTCCGCTGGGAGAGGGCATGAAGGAGGGGGAGTTTGAGGGGAAGAGGGTTGTGATATGTGAGCCGATCGGAGAGGATGTTTTTGTAACTTATGCGATACTGAACTCGGTTTTCAGGATAAGGACATAGTTTGGTATCACGACCTTTCCTCACTCCTCTAAGGGGATCCTGCCTTTCAGTTTCATGGGCATCATGCCTATTATAGCAATAAATACTGAAGCGATTAGAGATAGGGCGAAGTATCTAATTGCATCTCCCGATTCCATCTGGAAAGGCTCGTAGTTCGATAGAATGTAGAGACTACCCCCCCACAATGCAAGTCCTGCGGAAATTAGCAGGAAGGATATTGTTACATACTTGATGAAGTTTTTGTGCTCGATTATTGCATCGAGAAGCCTTCCAAGAGCGATAAAGATGCCGGCGGAAGTTAGATACCATATTGAGCCGTATATGAATGATGTTGCGAGGGTGATAACTCCCGGAGTGACGGGCTGAATATTGAATCTCCAGAAGGTGTAGAATCCCTCTATCAGCCCTATGATGATGAGCACTGCGGATATAATGTATGTTACGAAGGAGATTCTACCCTCGAAGAGTGCGGTTTTTAGATTTGAGAAGAACGCCTCTATACCGGTGTCAAGTTCGTAAGCTCGCAATATCAGATACAGACCTATCAAAAATATTATGCTTCCCACCGCATACTGGGGGTAATTTGCAAACACAAATGCAGAATATATTATTAGTATAATACCGATTGGGACGAAGAATGTTTTGGCAATCTTAGGGTCGCTCAGTAGCTTTCTTACGAGGTAATATGTTCCTTCTATGGTTTTACTCTGCTTTACAACGATTCTTCTCACGGAATCTATTTTAAATCTCGAGCTTATAATTGGGAGAACGAACTCGTCTTCAGAACCATCCGTTACCACAATAACACTTGAAGGATTCAACTTTTTTCTGAGGTAGTCGAGGTGTTTGGCAATTTTTCCGTCGGATATAACTCCCACTTTCACATCACCGGTGATCGTTGCAATTTCGACATCCTGACCGCTCTTTTTCAACTCATCATAAATCTTAATTGCTGCGAAAATCGTGTTCACATCTGAATCTTCGGGATCGTTCTCCGCAAGTTTTATTGCTGCGGTGAGGTTCTCTTCTCTTCCAATCACAACACCTTCGATATTCGCCTTTCTTCCCAAGTCGTTATCTCTGTCTATTGCGAGGATAACTTTTTCTGGCATTCAAATTTACCTTTCTGGGAAAATATATAAATCTTATTTCATCAATCAAGATCGGAGGTTATTATTATAAAAGTATGAAATTTAAGAAGATTCGACAATAGCGGGCATACCCTTTATGTGCGCACCCTCTATTGTTTTCTGTCAATCTGAAATGAAATATCAGGTTAATTAATTTATCTTTTAAAATATTTTTGGCTCCCATATTGAATGGTTCANGGATAATTATAATTTTTGGATTGCTCAAACCCAGTGCTTTTTTCACTGCATGTCTGAGATGCTTCTATAACTCCCATCATCTTCTAATACAATCTGAATGGTGAAAAATAGCAAAAAATTTAAATATGGTTAAGTTTTATAAAGAATGAGCGGTGACGGCAGAAGGCGGGGAGGTTAGAAGATGGGGCGAAAAGGTAAAATAAGCCTTTTCGCTGATTGTCGAACCCGTCTTCGTCGTCACGCAAAAGTAGAGTTTATATAGTTGTAGGTGTAAGCAAAAACACATCCAAGGAGTTTTATGTAAGGAGGTAGAGAAAATATGAGTAGAGTAAATATGAAAGTAGGGATTGCGACATTACTGGTACTACTGATTGCAGCGACAGGGATTGCGAGTGCTATAAATCTGGTGGATTTGGATGTATCGGATGACAACATAACCTACGGAGATACAATTACAATAACTGTATCCTACTACGGAACGACCGGTGTATTGAAAATAATGGATGACTCAGATGATTCTGTAGTCAAATCATTCATTCTCCCAGAAGACCACACCGACCCGGTTGAGATAACAGTTGATTCAACCGGCTTGTTGTATCCCGGAACCTATTATCTGGTTGTTGCGGATGCAAGCGGTGAGCAGTATAACAGCACTGTGAACGACACACCGTCTTGGGATGGAGATTACATTGNTGTAAATCCATCGGTTCCTGGAGCATCTGAGGTCAACATTGACATAGACGACCTGCAGGTTGCAAAGGGTGATAAGCTAACCGGTAGTGTGACTGTATACCCATCATCCAAGACATACACCCTCATAATTGCTGGTCCAAGTGCACAATGTATGTTTACCGGACTNTCTGGTAAGACCACACTCAAAAACCTCAACTATGCAGGAAAGTGTTCTGGTGCAGGTATAAACACAACCTATGGTGCTTTGATGGAAACCGGTGCATGGGCGGTGAAGGTTGTTGTAAACGATCCCGTTAACACCACAGTTGCACAGGGATTCTATGTTATTGCTCCAGAAGTAACAATTAGCGCCCCAAGCGAAGCGGCACTCGGAAAAGTTATCGAGCTCTCAGGTTCAACAAATGTTGGTGAAACCAACAGCTCAGCAGATGTTGAGTTGGTGAACAGAGTTGTGGTTTACTACAAGAACGAGAGCATGACTGACTATGTCGCGTTGTCTCCGAACATCTCCGTGTCCTCAACAGGTACTTGGAAGTACTACCTTGACCTTAAGACAGCGGATTGGAGAGATGATGTTGGAGACACAATCAAGTTCAAGGCGAAGGTAGAGACATTCACCAATGTCACGGAAGAGTCGGATGTTGTTGAGATGCTCCTAAAGGATCTTGAGATTGAGATCACACCAACCAAGCTCACAGTAGTCAGAGGTGACAGCTTCAAGATTGAGGGTACAACAACCCTGCCGACGAACTCCGAGGTAGTCCTTGAGGTAANCTCGGGCTATGATGAGATTGATACATACAACGATAATCCGTTGCCATCCACTCACAAGGTTAGTGTTTATACTGGTGCAGATGGCAAGTTCACAAGCAAGAGCTTTGTCGTGAAGAAGGATGCAAACCTCACAAGAATAAAGATCAAAGCATATTATGCCTTGGATTCAACAGTAGAGAGTGATGAGGTAACGATTAAGATTGTTAAGCAGACGCTCGACCTCTACTTCGACTCGGACACAGTGCTGAGAGGTGGAACCCTCAAGCTTAACGGAACAACCGATGCACCATATCTNGTGTTCTACTGTGATGAAGACTCTTCAGGATACTTCACATATGATGGACCGGGACTTGTAAGCGGTGCAACCGATTCAATTGCGACAGAGCCAACAGGTGTTAATGAGTGGTCCACTTCTACATACAACACCGCGATAGTTGACACCGATGACATTGAGGAGTGGCCAGTGGACATCTCAGTTGCGGATTCTGCTGAAGCTGGCTCATACACAATAACGATCTACGGTGTTACGAACAGCAGTAAGGTTGTAACATATGAGGATCCACAGATAATCCTCGCGGTGAACATTCAGGATCCAGAGGTTACCATAACCGCTCCGACCAAGGTCTACTTGGGTAACAAGATTGTAATCGAGGGTAAGACAAATGCTGAAGACCTCGACCTCTTCGAGGTCAAAGTCAAATTCGAGGGAATGAATGTCAAGAAGTCTTGGGGTGAGAGTACTATAACCGCATTGCCA
>MTMT01000007.1 GCA_002010195.1 Archaeoglobus sp. JdFR-32 | reverse complement strand
AAAGTTCACCCCATCCAGTGTTGCATCTTTTTCCGTAGTAATAGCAATGTGTACAAAGATGCTTTCTTAAAACAAAAAGGAGCATTGTGGCAAGGAAAAATGCATAAAGAATTGAAAGTATTGGAAAACCATGAATCCGTAGTGGGAGCATTCCAATAAATCCAATTCCAAAATAAACAAGGAGGAATATGTTTTGTCCTACAACGCAACTGAGCGAATATTTTTCAAGTCCTTCNTTCATAGTTATCTGACTCGACTCCACTTTAAAAGTTTTTGAGTTAAAATAGCTTTTTCTCATTCTCCTTCCCGTGGTTCAAAGGCTTTTGCCGGGCATTGCTCGGCAGGCATGTCCGCTGGAACTTCGTGTCCAAAACAATCTCCCTTCATTTCATCTATTGGTTTATAATACTTGCAATCTTTACACGTGTATTTCTTTTCACTCATTTTATATCACCTNCTTTCAATTTTTTAAAGAATTCCTCATCCTCCTGAATCAAAAACATAAGTTCGTCCATCTTATCAAGCTTAATGAGGGTCAGTCCAGCTTCGTCTTTTCTTTTAAGAACAATTAGCTTGTCTCCTGCCTTGATATCCAAATCCCTTCTTGCATCAACAGGAATGGCTATTTGTCCTTTTTCGCTTACAGTAACTATACCATATACGATTCTTCGTTTCGAGCAAACTCCTCTTGACCTCTTCATGAACTTCACCAAATTTGTAAGATTATTCTTACTTATTTTACATAGATATTTTAAATACTTAAGGTTTTCGATGTACCAACAATAAGTTAACAGAACTGCATAACCAAAAATATAAAAAAATATAGGAAGTTCTACTTACCCACGCAAACTATAAGCTTTCCGAAACCCTCTGCAATCCTCGCATTGATCTTTTGTCCCTCAAAAACCTTCTCCAAGAACACCCTAACAAATTTTTTTATTTTTAAATCATTTAGAATCAGTGTGTAAACTCCATTTCCCTCTTCCTTTATCTCATACCAGTTCGCTCTTTCAACATAGCGAAGTATCTTATCCACGGTATCCAAACCCTTCATCTTATACTGGAAGGCATGACTGAGTCCGATCTCCTCCATATGTTTCCAGAAGTTGTTATCGTGAATTTTCTCAATCTCGGAAAAGATAACTCTCCAGTGCTCTATATCGAGTATCATGTGCTGTCTTTTTGCGAGATAATCTATCCATGTTTGAATGCTCTCGGTATCNACATCCGTTTTTATGAGTTCATACCCCAAGCTAATTAACTCCCTAATAATCTCACTGGTGCTTTTGTTTTTCTTATTTTTTATTTCATCCAACATCTTTTTCGTTTTATCATCTATGGAGATGCTCAATCGTTCAGTCACAATGTTAGCAAATAACTTACAGTATATTAGTTTTTCCATTAATAATGATTAATAAGTATGAAAGTAATTGAGAAATATCATTGTTAATTATTACCATTTATTCATTGTGCCATATTAATGCCACAATATGAGTACATACAAACACAAACATACATAATTTTTTAACAATTTATAGTGTCAAAAGCCCATAATAATTATCTTTAACATTAAATAATAACAAATCTTTTATAGTCAGAGTATTTTTCGATATTTGGTGATAAATCGTGACAGAAACAATTGAGAGTCTGCTACAGGAGGGAAGAATTTTTTACCCGCCAGAGGATCTGGTTGAGAACTCGAATGTAACTCAGTTCATGAGGAAGCACGGTATTGAAAGCTATGATGAATTGCTCGAAAGAGCCAAGGATATTGAGTGGTTCTGGAGCGAGATGGTCAAGGAGGTTGGAATTGAATGGTTTTCAGAACCGGAAAAAGTTCTTGAATGGAATCCACCTTATGTTAAGTGGTTCATAGGAGCAAAATACAACATAGTTCATGATGCACTGGATAAGCAAGCAAAGATCAGAAGAGACAAGATAGCTTATATATGGGAAGGAGAACCGGGAGATGTCAGAAAGATAACCTATGGTGAAATGTACAAGGAAGTCAACAAACTCGCAAACGCCCTCAAGGAACTTGGAGTCAAGAAAGGAGACAGGGTTACAATTTGGCTACCAATGATTGTTGAACTTCCGATTGCCATGCTTGCATGTGCCAAAATAGGGGCGATACACTCAGTTGTCTTCTCAGGATTTAGTGAGAAGGCCCTTCTCGATAGAATTCTTGATGCTGAAGCAAAGNTTTTGATTACTGCGGATGGTTTCTACAGGTCCGGCAACATAATAGAGCTTAAAAACAGAGCTGATTCCGTTCTCGACTCTGCTAAGAGCATTGAAAAGGTTATNGTGTTCAACAGATGTGAGAACAGAGTTAAAACAAATATGAAGGATGGTAGAGATTTCTGGTGGCATGAGCTGGTTGAAGGAAAGCCAGAGGAGTGTGAAACCGAAGTTATGGACGCGAATGATATTTTGTTCATTCTCTACACCTCCGGCACAACCGGGAAGCCGAAGGGTGTTATTCACGCTCATGGTGGTTATGCGGTTGGGGTTGCGACGACACTAAAGATGATATTCGATCTGAAGGAAGATGACATCTGGTGGTGCTCAGCAGACATAGGGTGGATAACGGGACACAGCTATATAGTGTATGCACCCCTAATCCTTGGAGTTACCTCGGTCATGTACGAAGGTGGCCCAACATATCCTCAGCCGGATAGATGGTGGGAAATAATTGAGAAATACGGTGTTACTGTTTTCTACACCGCCCCGACAGCCATAAGAATGTTCATGAGGCTCGGAGAAGAATGGCCCAAAAAACACGATCTGAGTAGCTTGAGATTGCTCGGAACTGTCGGAGAGCCGATAAACCCCGAGGCTTGGGTGTGGTACTACAAGTACATTGGAAACGAAAGATGCCAGATAATGGACACATGGTGGCAAACGGAGACGGGTATGCAGTTGATTTCCCCTCTTCCGATAACACCTTTGAAGCCGGGATCCGCAACGAAACCGTTTCCGGGAATCTTTGCAGATGTTTACGATTCAGAAGGAAATTCATTATACAGGAAAAATGCTGGAGGGTATCTCGTTTTAACCAAGCCATGGCCAGCCATGCTTAGAGGTTTGTGGAGGGCAGAAGAGAGATACATCAACACCTACTGGAGCACATACAAGGACATATACTTTACCGGTGATGCTGCGAGAGTTGACGAGGACGGATATTTCTGGATTCAGGGAAGGTTGGATGATGTTTTAAATGTTTCTGGACACAGAATCGGAAATTCGGAAGTTGAATCAGCCTTGGTGAGTCACCCACTCGTTAGCGAAGCTGCAGTAGTTGGAAAACCTCACGAAATCAAGGGTGAGGCTATCGTTGCCTTCGTTGTTCTGAAAGGTCAGGTAAAGCCAGATGATGAGCTTAAGAACAAGCTAAAGGAACATGTTGCCAAGGAAATTGGTAAAATTGCAAGACCNGATGAAATCTATTTCGTTTCTGACTTGCCAAAGACAAGAAGTGGGAAAATAATGAGAAGAGTTTGCAGGGCGGTTATGCTCGGAAAGGATCCGGGTGATGTTTCCACATTAGCCAATCCAGAGGCGGTAGACTTGGTTAAGAGTGTTGTGGAGAAAGGTGAAGTGTACTATGGGTGATCCAAGACTCAATTCATTTTTTATTTTCAGGACAATTATAATGATAAAATATTACATTTGTNTCCCTAACGCTCTCCCGTATAAAAAATTTTGGTTTAGGTGGGAAAATGGTTGGTGAAAAAGAGCTTGTGGATGTGTATGAAAGGTATTGGAACCGATTGAAGAAGATTACAGTGATATGGATGCTTGCATGGACTGTTCCAGCGATAATTCTTGAACTGCCAGCAAACTACCTCAAGAACTACAAAATACTTTCGGGAATACCCCTGCACTGGTTTATGGCTGCTTTCGTTTCGATAGTTATAGGGATTGCCTTGATCTTCCTTTACGCCTATGTCATGGAGAAAACTGACCGAGAGATACTCGGAAAATCCTAAACTTTGGAGGTGAAAAATATGGGATTCTTGAGTGGAAGAAACCCCGCAATATACTTCATCATACTGTACATAGTGGTGGTTGCGGGGATAGCATTTACAGGAAACATATTCGTTGCATCTGCGGTTGGAGTTTTTGGCTCCTTGTTTCTGTATGTCATAGTTGCACTTTTGATGAGAACGCAGGTTACGAAGGATTTCTATGTCGCGGGAAGGAGCATAGGAGCGATACCCATCGGCTCCTCAATAGCCTCCAACTGGATGAGCGGGGCATCGTTCGTTAGCATGGCTGGAGCTATTGCTGTGCTCGGATACGATAGCATGCCTTACATCACGGGATGGACTCTCGGGTACTGCATAGCTGCGTTTATGATTGCACCCTTCATAAGGAGGTCTGCAACTTATACCGTGCCAGAATTCGTTGAAAAAAGAGCTGCAAATTGGTCCATTGCAAGAGCTATTGCTGTTCTCATGTTGTTCATCGTCTCCTTCACATATCTTGTTGCCCAGTTGGTTGCAACGGGAGTCATCATAGGCAGATTCCTCGGTCTCCCAGCGGTTCTTGGGGCTTTCCTCGGTTCAGCCATAGTCATCCTTTTCGCAGGTACAGGTGGGTGGAGGTCCGTCGTCTGGGTTCAGGTCACCCAGTACTGGATCCTCATAACTGCATACTGGATTGCATTCCTGACTGCAGCTTATGTTGCGGGAATATTCAAGCCATGGCCTCATTTCGGATACGGTGAGCTACTTTCACAGCTTGAGAGCAAAGAAATATCGTTCGGATTGACCGCATTCACCGAACCGTTTACTAAGGTCTTCGGAGGAGGAACAGGAGAGATTAACTGGATTCTGTCCGCTTTATGCCTTATGCTCGGTACGGTCGGTTTGCCCCATGTCCTGTCACAGTTCTACTTGGTTAGAGATGTCAAAACCGCGAGATATGGTGTGGGGTGGGGGCTGACATTCATTGCTCTCCTATATCTGACCGCTCCAGTGTACGCGATACTTGCAAGATCTGCATTCTCCTCGGCATGGGGTATGCCGATCGATCAGGTCAAGCAGTTGCCTTGGATCCAGAAATGGATACCCACTGGGCTGATAAAAATAACCGATCTGAACGGAGACGGAATACTACAGCCAGCAGAATTGTCATTCCATAAGGATATCGTTGTCGTTGGTATGCCAGACATGTTCGGCTTACCATGGTTCATTGCGATGATAGTTGCTATTGGTGGTCTTGCTGCAGCATTGAGTACAGCTAATGGACTTTTAATGGTCATGACAGTTGGAGCGACAAGAGACATCTACAAGAGGTTCATAAACCCGAATGTCTCTGAAAGAAAGGAGATCTGGGTTGGCAGAGCCATGCTTGTGATCCTTGCTATAGTCTCCGGATTCGCGGGTGCGAGGGCATTACTTGATCCAACTTTCTCCAAATATGTCGCACTACTGGTGGGATGGGCGTTCGTTTTCGCAACAGCATCGTTCACACCAATAATAATACTCGGAATATTCTGGAAGGGTCTTAACAAGTACGGCACAGTTGCAGGAATGGTTGCAGGAATGGGGGTCGCTTTGCCGTATGTTCTGAGTGTCGGACTGTTCGGAGTTCCACCGATAGTGTTCTTCGGACACAAAATAGGCACACTCGCATGGGGAGTTGTTGCATTCTTCGTCAACCTAATAACTGCAACAATAGTCTCCATAGCGACGAAAGGAGAGAAGGCGAATCCACCGGAAACAATAGAATTCGTTGAGAGCTTGAAGGTTCCTGAATAATCATTGTGGCTCTACCGAAACAAAACAATCAAATGCCTTAGCGGAAACGAAGCACATAGAGGGTCTAAAAATCTCAACCATCCAATTTTTTAACCTTTTTTGAGGGGTTATGGAAAATATTAAAAAATTGCAATTAACAAACATTATGGAATATGATTCCGAAGATACCTTGGAGAACACCTTACGCAAATTCATTAAGCGAAGTCTCGTATGCATAACTCCCGAAAGGACGATTAAAGATGCAGCTAAGCTTATGCATAAGGAAAATGTTTCTTCTGTCGTTGTTATTAAAAATGAGATTCCTGTTGGAATAATAACAGATTCTGATTTGAGAAGGTTGATTGCTGAAGGTTACGATGTCGAGAACACGATTGACGATCTGCTTAAGAGGAAATTGAAGAAGCAGTACAAGTTGATAACAGTAGATATAGATGAGAGTGTAAATGATGCACTCTCGAAGATGCTTGAACATCGAATAAAGCACACAATTGTTACCGAAAATGGAAAACCAAGAGGAATGGTTACCATAGGTGATATAACCTACAGATTAGCTCCCTTCTATATATACCATGTCATTCGATTGAGAAGGGCGAAAAAGATAGACGAGATAAAAGATATTCTTGAAGAGTTCAAAGGAGAGGTAATCAGACACGCGGAGAAGTTCTCCAAGAATCCAGAAGAGGGAAGGGTTGATGTATTTTTTGAGGCCATAAGCTATGTCGTAGATGCAACCCTCAAAACACTTGTAGATATGATAGGTGAGATTCCGGAGAATTTCGTTTACTGTGCAAGCGGAAGCTGGGGAAGAAGAGAGCAGTTTATCCTAACGGATAGGGATACCCTTGTGATATACAGAGAGGAGGAAGACAAGGACGAGTATGATGCCCTGATTGATGAAGTGGATATAAGATCGTTCGTTGATGAGATCGAGGAGTGCATGGATGAGGTTGGCTTCCCTCCTTGTCCACACGGCTATACATCTCGGAACTTATTCTTCAGCCTTGGCGATTTGATGAAAAAAGTCGATAAATGGTGCGACTCCGCAGAGAAGAACGCAGTCATAATATCTATTTTAGCCGACTCAAGAGCAATCTTGGGGGATGAGAAAATTCTTCATGATGTTAAGCTCAAACTGGTTGAAAAAATGCACAGAAACATCTTATTTGTTNGACACTCCCTAATTTACAAACCCCCTATCTCATTTATGGGTTTATCGAAGTCGTTTGACTTTAAGTCGAGAGCTATAGCTCCCATCGAATATCCCGTGAGAGCTTTGGCAATAACCAATAGAGTCGTTTCTACTTCAACCCAGAAGAGGATCGAAGAACTTGGAAAGATAGGAGTAATCTCAAATGAGATGACACGCGACTTAATTCTCGCGTACAACATCATAATGAGATTTAAGATAATGGTTCAATCGAAACTCGAAGATGAATTGGATGTATCCAAGCTGTCCTCAATTGAGAAAAAAATGCTTGAGGATGCACTAAGGATTGTGAAGCTGTTTCAAGAGTATGTAGAGAAGAATTACTCTTAATAGCTTTGAAACAGCTTAACTTTGGGTTGTTCAACAGAATGCTCTATTCAATACTGTACTCTCCCCTCAGAATCCGATAGTTCCCCACATCATCGATGAGAATTACTCTATACTCCACTACGCTGTTTTTTGGTTGGACAGGAACTCTCACCTCACACACTTCTTCACCACACTTCATCTCAACATAGTGCCACGAGTTGTTGATTCTGTACGCAAATATCGCCCTATGGAGGTTCTTTTCGTGGTACCATACTCTGAATTTTACCGGTTTAGTTGGAACTTCAGCGAAAATTCTGCTCTTATTAAAGAGATCTACGACCTCTGGAGCTTTTTCGTCCCCAAGAATGTAGATTGCGTAATGCGTATCATCGTACGGAAAAAGAGCATAAATCTTTCCGTAAGCAACACTGATCTTTGGTGGTTCTGAGATTTCTCCCTCATGCTTTAATTCAAATATGTTTGTTCCATCCTGAATGATGTAGAGTTTGCTGTAATTGTTCGGCTTCATAGATGGCAAAATTACCACATTTTTGGATGTGACTGGAGTTCCCGGAACCTCTCCATCCGGGAGTTTAAATGTGTATTTCACCTCACCATCGGAGTTGATGTACACCAGTCCCCTCTCACCGATTACCTTGGATGCGTAGATGTATCTTGAGATCGATATTCCGTTTACACCTACATCACACTCCCATCTTGCCTCTCCGTTGGTTATAGCAGTCAATCCTGCAGAATCAACGAGATACACTTCTCCATCTTTGCATGCGATATTCTTTATTTCAGCCCAGTGGTTGTACATCCATAGTGTGGTAATGCGGTCATCCAACTCAACAGCAACCAGCTTGCCCCTCGTTCCCTCCTTTAATGCTATGTATAGGATGTTGTTTGAGGCATCTAAGCAAACCGCAGTAATATTCCTCCCGAAATGTCTGCTCCCTATTTCGGATGCTCGTGTATGTGTTATGTTCAGGATTCGTATTTCATCAGTCGTTACAGCAACCATTATCGTATCAGATGGATTATCGATCGGATGAGTCATGTGTATTGATTTGACTCCACTCAGGTTGTAGCTCCAAGCAACCCTGCCGAGAGCTTTATCAACACCCACAATCGAACTGGAGTTCGAGACATACAGGTGATTATCCAAAACATAGTACCGACCCTCTACATCCAAAGTCCACAGAATCTCTCCCGTATCCTCATCGATAGCGTAAATGTTCCTCTCTCCGAGCAGAAATACAGTTTCGTTTTCAACCAATGGGTTAAACAGTACTCTCTCCGATATCTTGTACTTGTGAAGTACTTCTGGATGTGTGGAGATTTTTCCGGAAGCAGACATCGTGTTTCCATCCGCATTGATTTCCTTCCACGATATGTTTGTATCCGGCAAAAACTTTCTTATCGTAATCTCAGGAGAATCTTCCGATTTAAGTATTTCCCTGTACATCTCAGGATACAGCAGATCTCCCTCACCATATGCAGATGAGGTTGCAACCAAGGTCAGTCCGAAGTGTCCTTCAACGACTGCTGTGTTCGAAACATAGTTGAAGTTATTCAATGGGCTCTGACAGATATAGTACCAACCGATCTTATGGATGGCGCAGTCACGGAAGATAACATAAGGTGCGGTTCGGATTATATTCCTCACATCCTGTATTTCCAAGAAGCGTATTGGCTTAGCGGATTTTTTTACGCTGTGTAGCTTAAGAGAGTCGTTGAACAGGAGAATCGTATTTCTGACGGTAGATTTATCGAAATCTAAGCTCGTGATTATAACGAACCAATCATACCGATCGTTACTGTAGAAATGCTTAAGAATGAGTCCTGAAAATGGGTTTTCCATTTTTACAACTTCTTCCGCTTTTCTCCAAACATTCATAGCNTCGGATTCGTTTGCATGCAGGAAGTAGATCGGTTTAACACCTTCTTCCACAATCTCAAGAATTTCTGCAAAGGTCTTTGATGTCTTGGCTCTCACTATGCTACCGATCTCAACGGATTCGAAGTCCTTCTCCCTCACTTCGTACCCCTTACACCCATTGCGACATAGATAGAGGATGTAACTCAGCTTAGGATACTTGCCTCTTAACACAGTATTGTTTGGAGCTAACCTTTCATCAAATTCGAGTTCATCATCCTCNACAATCAATCTGATTCCGTAATCGTCATAGAATGCCATCGCTATGGTTCGGCTCTCCTCACCCATAGCGTTTATGACTTTTCCGCTGACAAAGTAGTAGGATGATCCAAGATGAGTTGCAATGAAGAGCGAGCCCACGCCGATCAAAGTTATCAAAATAATCATTACGAATTTAGTTTTCAGGTTTTGAATTTGCATATCTTCTACAACAGCTTTATCAAATAAATTTTTTATGATATTAATTTTTTAACATTGTTTCAAGTTAGATGTAGAGAAGGTAGCGTTTGGTAGAAGAAGTATATGCTTGACACTCTAATCGAACCTTGTTATTTTAACCCACCTTCACGGGAATCTTGATCTCCTCCTGCCCACCATCAAAGCTCAGAGTTAGTAAAAGATCGACCTGTCCATTCTGTCTCACCTTCATTGCGGAAAAGACATCTATGCTAATTCTTATCTCCTTCTCAACTTCATCCCCCGCCTTCATATTGCCTATGTAAACCTCAATTTCATCCATGTCATTTACTTTAATCCTCTCGCTTCCCACATACAGCTGGATGTGTGCGGTGAGGTCTCTTACATCCTCCTTTGCCCTTATCTTTGCGGTTACTATTCTCGATAGCATACTGTCCTGAACTATCTTGGTTATCTCTATCGAGAATCTGCTTAGATTCACGCTGTTGCAGTTAGTACAGACGGGTTTTGTGCTTATATTCGTCATCTTCTCAGACTTGTTGTCTTTTGTTTGGTTAAAAAAAGATACATCCGCTGAAGATTGCCTCAGCATCTCATCTTTGATGATGGTGAGTCCTGCCAGCAAAATCAACATGACGAGAATGATCATGAAATATTTTTCCATAGTATTAAAAGGATGTAAAATTTTTTAAATAGTTTCTATTGTATCATGATTATGAGGATCGATCCATCAATAGCTTAAGCCCCCAACTCACGCCCTCAAAACACAATACCTGAGAGGGAGCATACCATTATTTTTTTAAATAACTCCGACTTTTCTGAAGTTAATGAGAATTCCACTTTACATTGAAATGAGAGGCAAAAATGTCCTAATAATCGGTGGTGGAGGAGTTGGAACTGTCAGGGCTAAAAAATTTCTTAACGCGGGAGCAAATGTTAAGGTATTAAGTATGGAGTTCAGTGAAGAGCTTAAAGAGTTAAAAAATGAGCGATTAGAGCTGATTAAAGGTGATGTTTACGATAGGAGATTGCTCGAACCTTTGATTGAGTGGGCGAACATAGTTACTGTAGCAATAGCAGACCTAAACGCTAACAAATTCGTAAAAGAGATCTCAAAGAGGAAAAAATGTTTTCTGAACTTCGCTAACGATTCGGATGAAACGGAGGTTGTTGTGCCGTTCGAGGGAGAGTTTGAAGGAATAAGATTTTCTGTTACAACCGAAGGCAAGAGTGGTATTGTTGCAAGAATGGTTAGAGACTCAATCCTCGATATGCTAAGAAAGGACGACAAAGTCGTATATTTCCTCAAATCGATGGAATTTTTGAAGAGATACATGAAATCAGAAAATATTCCTGTAGATACGAGAATGAAGCTCTACTTTGAGATTAGCTCTGATAAAGAATTTAGAGAACTCGTTAACAAAGGAGATGTAGCCAAAGCAAAGGAGTTGGCAAAGTTCCTCGTGAAAGAATATGTAGAGGGAAGGAGGAATTTCAAAGTCAAAGACAACCTTTCTTTTGGATAAGAGATCGATGATGTTAAACTGTGGTGTTAGGAAATGATTTCAGAAAACCGGGAAACGGATGAAAAAGGAGAGAATGCTTCGAGGATGTTCTCAGAAGATGAAAAAACATTGTTGATGGCACTCCAGTACGACTTTCCACTGAGTGATGAACCATACATAGGCATTTCCGAGATTACCGGACTTGAGCTTGACTTCGTGATGGATAAGACGAGGGAGTTTTTGCAGAAGGGTGTAATAAAGCGAATCGGTGCTCAACTCAACTACAAAGCATTTCGTAAAATTGGGCATGCAGTTCTTGTCGGTGCGAGAGTTGAGATCGGAGAAAAGGAAGAAAACATAGAGTGGATTGCAGAGCAAATCAACTCGTACAACCCGAAACACAATTACCTAAGGGAGGACTACTTCAACATATGGTTCACTCTGAAAGCCGAGAGCCAGNATAAGTTGAGAGAAATAGTTAGGGAGATTGCAGAAAAAGTGGGCTTTGAAGAATACGTTTTCCTCCCTTCGAAGAGAGTTTACAAAATGGATGTGAAGTACGATCTTTTCAGAGGAGTATCGTACAGCTTAGCGGAGCTTGAAGCTGATAGAGTTCCTCCTTTAGAGAGTTTTGGTATTGGTCAAGAGCTTTTAATACATCTCGAACGAAATTTTCCAGTTAAAAATAAGCCNTTCAAGGAGATTTCTGAGAAGTTTGGGTACGGAGAAGGAGAGCTAATATCTTTAATCGAGGAATTGATTGAATGCAGAATTTTAAGAGGGTTTTATGCTGTTTTGAAGGAGAGGAAAATCGGATTCAAAGAAAACGGTATGAATTTAGTAAAAACAGATAAACCAAAAAATGTTGCATTAAGATTGTTGAAAAAATTTCCGGAGATAACTCATCTCGTCGAGAGGGAGACCTTTGGGTGGAGTTATCCGCTTTATTTCATGGTTCATGCGGTGGACAGAGAATCAATCGAAAAAATACGGAGAAGTGCGGAGAAAATTAAGGGGGCAGAGGAAGTCAAGACGATATACAGTGTAAGAGATTTGAAGCCAAATTCAAGATTTTGAGTTGCAGAGGTTCAACGCTTCAGGGTATGACTCAATGCGGAATGCTGGCAGTTTTGTAATTTTCCACAAGCACTCTTGCACCTACCACATACCCTCACAGAGGTGCTTGTATGAGCAGTTCCAGCATTCCGATCTCTTCATCATTGGGTCTCCGTTGTCCATCATCTCCTTTACATCTCTGTAGTACTGTACCGACTTTTTGAACAGATTTTTACTGAACCTCCAGTTTCCCTTTCTTATTCTGTCATCAGATACCTCGAGAATGAATCCGCTCGAAATGCTCTCCATAGCCATATATAGATTCAACTGGGCTATCCACCTCGCCATTGGGAATCTTCTCAGCCTTTTAACTCTCTTAACCTCCACAATCTCGAAGCTGTTCTGAGGTGTTAAAACTTTAAAATCCGCCTTCCCCACAATCCTAAATTCATCAAACTCTAAAAATCTTCTTTTACCATGAAATATCCTGTATTTTCTTGATAAGAATTCCTTCGCAATTCTCTCACCAAAATCTCCCATTTTTTTAATATTTTCATCAATAATNTCCTTCTCAGGATACCTTAGCTTTAGATATATCCATCTCGGGCATCTGAAGATCCAGCTGGCATAAAAATTTACAAGACTCATGAACTCCCTGATGAAGGTTGGAATATGATTGTTGTGGGTGGTATGAAAGTTACAGAATGTTGTAGAAAAGGCTGAATGATCATCGACTAACAAAACCGATGGGGCCGCCGAGATTTGAACTCGGGTCTCCAGCATTTTGGATCTCCGTTTT
>MTMT01000052.1 GCA_002010195.1 Archaeoglobus sp. JdFR-32 | reverse complement strand
TACTCCTTAGTTTTATCCATCGCTTTTTCTTTTCCCTTTTCCAAAGCGAGATACATCAGCTCTTCAACCAGACTCTTCTCCTCCTCTGATGCGTTGTTCAGAGCTTGGCTCATAACTTCATCCACCACCTTCTGAGATTCATCATCTCTGTTCTCAATCAGCTCTCTTATCTTCTCCTCTCGCTCCATGCTTTTCTCCAGTGCTACGAGGACTCTGTCCATCAGATCGGACTCCTGACTCCTTCCCTCATAGCTCTCCAGCTCCTTCTCAAGTTCATCCATGACCTCTATGATTTTATCTCCAATGACTTCATCTGCGGGTCTGGAGATTACAACCAAGTTATCCTTGATTCTTAAATCCCGCGAGTCCGAGATCCTCTCAGGTTTTGTATACTGGGGCTGTCTTAGCTCTCCCGATTTTGCATTGTTCAGAAAAACCGATATTTCAACATAGTTTCCGGAATCATCCTCTATGAGAAGGGTCTCTCCCTCGATCTTTATCCTTCTTTCAACGCCATTCGGATCCACAACCACGCCTTCGGTGGCTCCCCTCTCCGTCATATCCTTCAGGCTTTGTGAGAGTCTTTTTATGAAATCCGTATACTCCTGCGACTGGGGTGTCTGAGCTGTTTCAGGTGTTGAGGGGGGCTTCAAGGGTTGAGGGGAGGTTTGTGAAGGAGTTGGAGAACTCTGAGAGTAGGTTTGTGAGGGCTTTGAACCATGAAGGCAGTTCTGATATGCTTGGTACGCTTCTTCCATCGCGGTGTGCTTTTCCTCCCACTTGTCGGGATCGAGGTTTGACTGATACTCGTTGAATGCTTTGTAGTATTCCTCCTCCTCTTTACTGCAATCTCCAATAGCTTCGCCTGAGTCGGACGAAGAGGTTGAAAATGTGCTATCCGAATCGGATGCTGGAGCACTCGAAACGCACTCCATATACCTTTTATACGCAGAGCTAAGTGCGTTCTGTGTCTCAATATTTTTGTTCGCCTGATACTCCTCAAGAGCTTTCTCGTACTCGGCTTTCTCCACCTCACAGTACGCGAAGGCAGGAGATGCAAGGGAGAGTATAAGCAAAAGAACGGATAAAGTCAGAATCCTCATGGGTACACCTCCCAAGAGTTCTTGAACTCTTCAGCTGATATCTCACCGCTCATGTACCGATAGATGTCCGCATAACTGATGTAAACAGAGAATACCTCCTTTCCATCGAGGTAGTTTTTGATTGCGATAACATCGAAATTCTCAGTTTCATATAGGTATCCAATTATCAGCCCGTAATCCAACGCAAACTGATTGTCTCCACCTTTGAATTCCGGCTCGTAGTAGACTGTGAGTGTTCTCGGCTCTTCTTCCTCTATTGCCATGTATATGACATTCACACCAAGCTCCCTCAACTCGTTGACCCTGTGCTCGAAGCTCGGACTACCTGATGTGTCCGCAACATCATTAAGCATCTCATAGCCTGTAAAAATAAAGAATGCTCCGAGTTTTAGCAGTATTAGCAGTACTATGATGCCAACAACATACTTCAATATTTTCATGAGATAGTAAGTAACAAAAAAATAGTTAAAATTTTCGATTTTAGATTTTTTTATTAACTTAATAACTTAATACTCATGAACACCGCTCAGATGCTCGATTGCCTAAGATATTAGGCGAAGTTGTTATCTACAAAACAGGTGCTTTATATCTTTCATGGAAGAGCACAAAAAGAGCGAGGTTGTAGAGCTAAAGAAGTTGGTGGAGTATCAGGAAGGATCCGTGGTAAGCAGAACGATAATCAACAAAAAGACTGGTACGATAACCTTGTTTGCCTTCGATAAGGGACAGGGATTGAGTGAGCACACTGCACCATTCGATGCTTTGGTTTACATCCTAGATGGTGAAGCAGAAATTGTTATCTCCCGCAAACCCTACCGTTTGAGAGAGGGTGAAATGATAATAATGCCAGCTAACCATCCCCACACCCTGAAGGCTGTGGAGAGATTCAAGATGCTTCTGACAATGATACGAGATTAAATCTTTAAATCTCTCCATTTGAAAGCTCAGAGAGTAAAAAAGAAAAGTAGGAAGCTTGTCAGATGTATTCCTCAAGGTTCGTAATCTTCTTTCCACAGTAGTCACACTTAGCGGTGACATTCTCACCCTCAACGAATATCTTGAACCTCGAATTAATTGGCTCCCTGCTGTTTGATATGCAGTTAGGGTTAGGACAGCTGATTATTCTCTCCACAACTTCTGGAGGAGACACATTGAACTTTCTCGTTATCTCGAAGTTCTCCACAAGATTTATGGTTGCTTCAGGAGCTATTAAGGCAATTCGATTCAACTCCTCATCGCTGATGTACTTTCCCTCTACCTTGACTATGTCCTTCTTTCCCATTTTACTGCTGGGAACATTCATAGCCATCGAAACTGCTTCCTTCGATCCGGTGGATATTCTAAGGATTTTCAGCACGAGCAGAGCCCTTCCAGGAGATATGTGGTCTATAACCGTGCCATCCCTTATCTTGCTTATTACGAGGTGTTTTTTGGAGTTAGAGTGAACATCACTACTGGGAATATCCTCATTCATGTTAACCATAATACCACCTCACAGGAGCAACTCTGAGAGAATTGCCATTCTTATCGGCACCCCGTAGAATGACTGTTCAAAGTACCTCGCGAACCTCGTTGCATCAACCGAGGTATCAATCTCGTTAACCCGCGGGAGGGGATGCATGATTATAAGGGTGTCCTTGGCATTCTCCAATGTCTGAGGGGTTATGATGTAGCTTCCCGCAACCTTTCTGTACTCCTCCTCGTCCGGGAATCTTTCCTTCTGTATTCTCGTCACATATAGGACATCTATCTGATCGATTACATCCTCCAGTTCTGCGGATTCGAAGTCTCCCTCGAGCTCCTCTATGAACTCCTCCGGCAACCTGAGAATCTCCGGGCTTACAAGGAAGATCTTTGTTTTAAACAATGTAAGTGCTTTTATCAGAGAATGAACAGTTCTGGAGTATTTCAGATCACCCATAAGAGCTATCTTTGCCCCATCTAATCTCGACTCCTTCTGAATTGTGTAGAGATCGAGAAGGGTCTGTGTAGGATGCTGTCCCGCACCGTCACCGGCGTTGATCACAGGCACCGACGAGTTTTCCGATGCAAACTTTGCTGCACCCTCAAGAGGGTGTCTGAGAACTATGACATCTACATAATTGCTCACAACCTTCACAGTGTCAGCGAGGGTTTCTCCTTTGGCGACACTGCTGATTTCCGTGTCGGTCATGTTTATTACATCTCCGCCCAACCTTTTCATCGCTGTTTCAAAGGACATTCTTGTTCTCGTTGACGGTTCAAAGAAAAGGTTTGCGAGAATCTTTCCATCAAGGATTTTGCTTACTTTCTTACCCTTTGCTATATCCTCAAATTCTTCAGCCCTTTTAAGGATGTAGAGAATGTCATCTTTGCTTAACTCATCGATAGAAATCAGGTGTTTGAATCTTTTATCAGAAGACATCAGGTATTTTTGAGAATTGAGAGATATAAATTTTTCCAATATATGCTTTTAGAAATTCAAACTTTAAAGTTCAAAAAATAAAAGAATTAGTTTTTATTTTATAATCACTAAACCGAAAGTGTTATAGAGGGCTATGAAAATGTTAATTTTATGAGAGTATTTAGATGTAGATTGTGTGGAGATCCATACATCGGAAATTCTCCTCCGACCCACTGTCCGTTCTGCGGAGCTCCGGTAGAGTTCATGGTTCCTGCAGAGGAGTGGGAGGAAGAGAACATCGGAGTTGAGATAGGGGAGATCTCAAGGAAAAATCTTGAAGAGGCTTTGGAACTTGAGCTTACAAACGCGGGATTTTACAGATCTGCAATGGAGAAAACAAAGAATGAGTACTTTAAAGGCATGTTTAAGGCATTGTCGAAGGTAGAATCAGAACATGCAAGCATAATCTCAAAACTACTCAGAATTAAGAAGCCCGAGATTCCCGATATTCCTGCCCACGATGACGACTTGGAGAATGTTAAGGAGTCATTCGAGAGGGAATCGAGAGCGATAAAATTCTACACCAAATCAGCAAATGAGGCGATAGAGGAAAGAGTAAAAGAGGTTTTTACCACCCTTGTCAACATAGAAAGCACACACTTATTGCTTGATGAGGAGACGAAGAAATTGTTTAGATGATCGCCCGATAGTTATTCGTTCATTTTATTTTCTTAGAATGCATAATTGAGCAATCCTTTTGACTTCGAGTAACTCTCAAGACCTAACACCAATGTAATCCAAGATCGAAGACTCATGTACCTCTCTTTGTTCCCCACTACTCATATCCTTTATCAAAACAGCCCCTCTTCCATACTCTTCCTCCGCAACTATGATTGCGAACCTTGCCTTTACGGTGTTTGCAAAGCTCAGTTGTTTCTTTAGCCCCCTCCCCATCACATCGGTGTACACGACCAGTCCCCCTCTCCTAAGTCTCTCCGCTATCCTCAAGGCATCGAGTTCCATTCCCGGTGTGCATGCGACCAATATCTTGTCCGGTTCATCCGGCTTAATCGAGCATATTTCCGCAACCCTGTCAAAGCCGATGGCAAATCCCGTTGATGGCACATCACCTCCACCAAAAAGGTGGGTTAAGCGATAGCTACCACCTCCGCAAATCTGGTTCTGTGCTCCCAAGCCCTCCATGGCATAAATCTCGAAAACAACTCCCGTATAATAATCAAGCCCTCTAACGATGCTGAAATCAAGGCTATACTCCACACCGAGTTCATCCAACGCTACTGCAACTCTCTCGATATGGCTGAAGTCAAAATCAGGAAGTATCTCTTGAGCTCTCTCAATCACCTCTCTCCTACCCTTCATAGATGTGATAGCTTTTATATCCTCATAGTAGTCCACCAACTCATTCTCTTCAAGGAATCTTCTGAGGGAATCAAAGTCCCTTTTGTCGATGAATCTCATTATCTTCTGAATCCTCTCCTCGCTCAAATCTCTGAGGAGTTCCCTCAGAAGACCCACATGCCCTATATTCAGCTCGAAGTCAATGCCAAGTTCACCCAAAATTCTGTATGCGAGAAGAATAACCTCAACATCAGCAAGATATGAGTCGGAACCAATCAACTCAACTCCAAACTGCCAGAACTCTCTGTATCTCCCTTTTTGAGGGTTTTCATACCTAAAGCAGTTTGAAAAATAGTAAAATCTAAGGGGCTTAGGCATCACCGCACACTCGTTTACGAACATCCTCATAACAGGGGCGGTTAGCTCCGGTCTCAGGGCAAGATCCCTTTCTCCCTTATCCTTGAATGCGTAGATCTCATCAATTATGCCCTCACCGCTCTTTATCGTGAAGAGTTCNAGATGCTCAAAGGTTGGAGTTGATACCTCTCTATACCCATAACTTTCGGCAATTCGCCTCATCAAACCCTCGATTTTCCTTCGCTTCTCCATCTCATCTGGAAGAAAATCTCTCGTACCGCGTGGTCTTTCTATCTTCATCTACACCACCCGATTGTTGATGACTGATTGATCTCACATAATCAATTTACTCGCTCTCACCAATTGCTTTTAAATATTCCCTTAACATTCTCGGAAATTTGGATGCTTCAACAAACCTTAACCCGAGCTTTTCAGCCCACTTTTTTATTCCGGTATCACTACTCACGACTCCAGCTTCGAGTTCCTTAGCCAGCAGAAGAACATCAATGTCCGGTTCGCTATCGAGTATTCCACCTCGTAGTGTGGTTCTATATCTCTCGCGGAATTTGTTTATTAGCTGTCCGATTTCACTCTCGATCTTTCCCTTNCCCTCCTCAGAACCGCAGAGCTTGGATGTCACAACCGAGCCTTCCCACAGGCACTCCTCTGCAAGCTTTTTGCCTTGATTTATTTTCTGCCTCATCGTGAGAACGTACTCGTAAAAAATGGCGGCGGGAATTTTCACCTCATATCTGTTCGGTGTTTTTTTAACGAGCCATGTGTCAAGCTTATCAAAAACTTCGCTATCACAGTTGTACCTCTTTAAAAAGCTTATAAGCTCGTTATAGACTGTGGGATAGGGTATGTAACAGCTTATATCTAGTTTCAGCCTTGCCTTTGAGATAAATGTCAGGAGAGTGTTGGCTGACTCGCAAACACTTGAAAAACCCTCTACCTCCCTCATGCCGGTGTCGGTTAGTGCGGTGGTATCCAGCACGAATCTCTGCTTCATAAATTCAATTTTCCTTGCTTTTACTTTAATCTTGCCCTTTATTTTCCCCTATTTTAATTCTTCAACTCTTGCTGTCAACTTCTCTCAGCCAAGTAGATTCCGAGTATCGTCAAAAAACCACCTACCGCTTTAGAGATAGTCAAACTCTCATCAAGAAACGCAACCGCCATAATAGCGGTGAAAAAAGGCACGAGATAGATATATATAGAAATCTTGGACGCATCCTCAACTGCTATCGCACGATACCACACAATATAAGCAAAAAACGAGCAGAGAACAGACAGAAAGAGTACCGAAACCCAAGTGGTGAGCAACATCGGAATCTGTAACCCTTCGTAGTGTAAAAAGGGTAGCAGTGTGAGTGTGCCAAACACAAACGCCCAAGCGGTCACAGCATCACCGTCACGATCCGAGATCAGAATTTTTCCCGCGATTGTGTATATAGCCCACAGAAACCCATCGAAAATCATCAAGAGGTCTCCTAAAAAAGTATCTGTGGATAGGAATGCAAGGTTACCGTTGGACAGAACGATCGTAATCCCGAAAATACCTATTATGGTTCCGGCAGTCCTTGTTTCAGTCAATTTCTCTCCCAAAAAAGCAAACGAGAAGACAACAATGAAGAGCACCGCACTGTTTATCAGAATAGATCCGTTAATCGCGGTTGTGTACTTCAACGCGAGAAATTGAACAGCATATAGTAATGAGACCCCGGACAAGCCGAGTACTACCAACGGAAGCAAATCTTTTTTGCTAAACCTCATTAACTCCTCTTTCTTGGTTAGAAAGACATAGCTGAAAAGGATTGGCGTAGCTATCAAAAACCTCCAGAATGCCAAATTGAACGGCTTAAGCTCCATCAACCCCCACTTGATGAATATAAAAGATGATGCCCAGATGAGCATAACCAAAATCAGAAGTACTCTCAGAGATGGTTTAAATTTTGGTCTCAGGTTCATTCTGCTCAACGCCGACATTTTTAAAAAGTTCCCCATAATTCAGATTAAAATAGTGAGTAAAAAAGGATACCATACACATTACTTTGCTCAAGGTNGCTGGAGAGATCTTTCTAGTTCTCCTTTTTAACAGCTATGCTGTNTCTTCAACCTCTTCCTTTTCCTTCTCCTTCTGCTTCAAATCTTCCTCGAATACTCCCCTCTCGATTCCTTTCGGCTCTTTTAGAAGTTCTATTTTTCTTATCTCTACCCTTCTGAGAGGATAGATCTTCTTGGCATTCTTGTATATCTCCGAAGGTATTTTTCCGAGGATGCATTCCTGAATGAATTGCACGAAGTTCTCTTCACTCCCTGCTTTCTTGATTATCTCCCTCATTACAGCTCTTATAGCATCCCTCTGCGATGTTTTGCATCTCCTTATTGTAAATGCAACCGGTTTAACCCTTAGCTGGTAGCCATCCGGAGTTATAACATCGACGACATCCTCTACCTTTGTTGTCCTCCTTCTCGTCAGGCTGTTTATGTAATCCCTTCCAAGCTCGTATCTGTGGAAAGTTGTGTAGGCATTGTTCCCCGCAACCTTGTAAACCTTGAAAACCAGCTTCTTGTACGGATTCTGGTTTGAGTAGTCGTTCGTTAGTTCAGCTAAGGTGACTTCAACCGTTCTGTCAAGTACCTTTTCTGGCTCATCCGCAGGAGTCTCGCCTATCTCAGACATCCCAAAGTACTCGGGAGCTATAAGCGTGAACCATTTCTTTAAACTCCACTTATCCTTTACCCTCGCCTGTCTTTTACGCGCCGTGTTAATCCCTCCTACCTTCAACTTTCACACGCATTTAATAAACTTTTTGTCTATGGAGGTGGAATAATGGTTATGGGAATTGATGAAGGGATTAAAAAGGTTTCTGAAATGCTTGCGGAAAGCGAGCATGTGGTTGTGTTCACGGGCTCTGGAATCTCTGCGGAAAGTGGAATTCCCACATTCAGAGGGGCTGGAGGGTTATGGGAGAGGTACAACCCCGAGGAGGTTGCATCGATTTACGGCTTCAAAAGAGATCCGAAAAAATTCTGGAGTTTCGCAAAGGAGTTGATAGTTAAATCCAACGCCGAACCGAATCCAGCACACTACGCCATTGCAGAACTTGAGAGGGAGGGAGTCGTAAAAGCGGTTATAACCCAGAATATAGACATGCTACATCAAAGGGCGGGAAGCAAAAGAGTGCTCGAACTCCACGGNTCTATGAGGTATGTTGATTGCCTCGAATGCAGAAATGTGTACGAGTGGGAGTACATAGAAAAAATCCTTCAAATTGAGCAACCCATTTGTGAGAGGTGTGGTAGTGATCTGCTGAAGCCGAGAGTCGTGTTCTTCGGAGAACCTTTACCCTACGATGTTCTGTCATCAGCTATGGAGGAGTCAAGAAAATCTGACTTGTTTATCGTGGTCGGCTCATCTCTTGTTGTTTATCCCGCTGCCAAGCTACCGGACATGGCTAAGGATAGCGGAGCAAAGCTTGTGATAGTAAATCTCGAGCCTACCGAGAAAGATTTCATCTTTGATGTTGTATTGTACGGAAAAGCCGGAGAGATAATGCCGAAGATAGTCGAGGAGTACAAAAAGCTAAGATAGATAGTTACTCAGAACTAAGCTCTCTCCTGATTGCATTTTTAACTNCCATTTAGCCACACTACTCAGAACCCGATTAGAGAGATGGCAGAGTTTCGGTTAGAACTCCGCTCAGAACTCTGTAATCTCACAACTACCCATATAATTGGATGGAACCAATTTTTTCAACCTTCCACTGCAAACCGGACAATCCTCTCTCGCTTTAAGGCTTATAAGGAAGAACTCCATTGCCTGTAGGTCTATTCTGAGGAGTTTTCCGCTCAAAACATCCCCTATTCCCGTTAAGATTTTCAGTGTTTCCACCGCCTGAACGCTTCCGATCACACCTGCGGTGGCACCTATGATCCCGGGCTTCTTTGGTTCAGGGGCTTTTGGATAAAGACATCTGTAGCACGGTTTGTTTACGATTGTCATTGCTTCTCCCTCGAACTCGAAAATAGCCCCGTGAACCATGGGTATATTCAGAATTCTGCATGCATCGTTTAAAATGAACCTCGTTCTAAAGTTATCCGGGCATGAGACCACAACATCAAAACCCTTTATAAGGCGAATGATGTTGTCAACCTCAACCCTCTCCCGTATGGTCTCCACATCCACATCCGGATTCAAGCTCTTCACGAACTCTTCTGCGGATTCNGCCTTATTCCATCCGATTCTTCCCGCATGTATCACCTGTCTCTGGAGATTGCTTTTCTCCACTTCGTCAAAGTCAATTATTCTCAGCTTCCCAACACCCGCACTTGCGAGATACATTATAACTGGGCTTCCAAGCCCTCCCGCTCCGACCACAACCACCTTAGATTCAAGTAGCTTTTTCTGTGCACCTTTCCCAAAGTAGGGGATCATTATCTGCCTGCTGTATCTTTCCAAATCTACATCAACACTATACTTCCGCGTCATTTCTCTTGAAATGAGAAAATCTCGTAGTTTCTCTCACCAAGACCGAGTTTTTCCGCATGTATTAGCTGTGTCTCTGGNTTAGTCCATTCCCAAAATTTTCTATCCCCTGTCAAGGCATCTTCGGTACTATTTATCCTCGCTAAGGTATCATAGCAAACGGAATCTACCGAAACTATATCTCTCGATGCAAAGATGCCTACATCTGGAGCGATCGGATTATCGCTGTAGGGGTGGCAGTCGCAGTGCGGGGTTATGTCGATCATGAAATTGATGAATGCAAAGTTGTCCTTCCCTACAAGTTTGTAAACTCCTTTGACGCACTCAGCTATCCTCTCCGCTATATCATCTCCACTAAGCCACGGAGAGATCGTAACCGCAGAATACTCGCAGACCTCGTAACATCCGGTGCACTTAAGACACCTCTCCGGGATTATTTTGAAGTCTTCAATGGCGTTGGTTGGACATACTTCAACACAAACACCGCACTCCGTGCAGTTTTCATTTATCTCCGGCATATTCGGACAGTGGATGTCAAACTTGGATGGTTTTGCTGTACAGCCAACCCCTATGTTTTTTATGCTCCCTCCCATTCCGCTCTGCATATGCAGTTTGAAGTGGGTCGCACACACAACCTTATCCACATTCTCGAATGCTTTTGCAACGAAAATCTCCCTTAGATGTTTTCCATTTATCTTAACTCTCGTAAAATCGAGCCCTTTTAATCCATCGGCAATTATTATCGGTGCGAGAAGTGTTTGAGATGTGTAACCATTTTCTTCTGCAATTTCGATTCTGCCTATCGCTGTTGATCTCGTTCTCGTTAATCCCAGTCCGGTAGTCTCAGTTACAAAAACTNTCCCACCCCGTCTCTTGACTTCCTCCACAATGGTTCGGATGTACACACTTCTGAGTGTTTTTGTGGTGCCTCTATCACCGAAATGGGTTTTTACCGCAACAATGTCTCCTTCCTCTATGAAATCGAGGAGATCCGTTTTTCGCATCATCTCCTTAAGCTTGCTTACTAAACTTAAGTTTGGCTGGAACCACTCAGATGGATCTGTCACAATAGCTCTTGAATCTGTAAAGTAAACCTCACTCATAGTAAATCCAATTCGAGTTTTTTCGGATATATATGTTTCGAGAGATGTGTTTTGAGAACCCTAACCAACAGAGATCGTTAACTTCAAAACCCAAACCAATCAAGCACAATCGAACAACCTTTGAAAAACTTGAAATAGCTCGCAACAGCAGAGGTACTGATGAGACCCATAGACAAAGCATCCAAGGGAGGCAAAGATCTGAACATAAAAATTAAAATCGTGGTTATTTTGCTATTTTCAGCCCTACTATTTTCAACTTTCATGTCCATCACCCCTTCTGTTGGAACTGATGTAAAACCCAATGTTGGAGAAGGAGTAAATGTGGGAACAATAGAGATTGAAAAAGAACACATCATTATCTATCCTGAAGAAGGTGGTTTTGGTGTAATTGATGTCTATTTCTTCTCTAAACCATACAGAGGCGACTTAGCTATTGCTTTGCCCAATTCAGTTATGGATGATCAAATTGAANTAGTTGGAAACATGAGTTATAGCGGATGGAGCNTAAGTAAAGGGAGAATAAACAACAAAATAGGAGACATCTCAGATGGTACAATCAACATTCTTGCAATTGAAGATGCAGAAATTAATGGCGGTGGTCACTTAGCTTTGACATACTTCATCCAATCAGACCTATTTTCAAGAATTGGAGACGGGATTGTTGATGAAATTTCCGAATTAAAGTATCCAAAACTGGAAATAAAATCATTTCTCCTCATCGTGCCCGAAAATATTGAAGTAGATGTGATCTCAGGCTACCTCAGTCAAAACGATACTATTTTGATGAGGGGGGAGATATACAAAGTGTACAGGGGAAAGGAAACCGAAAACCTCATATTTAAACTAAAAACAAGCAATCGAGTAAATGAAGGCGATCGAGAGAACTCGGTGCTATCATACATGGGAGTTCTTTTTCTGGTCATAGGCATAGCTGTGTTGTTTTTCAACATAATGCGTAAGGGAAAAGGTAATGGAGAGGGNGACTGGGCAAAAGAATCGGTTTTGGAGGATGTTAAAGTTCGTGACAGTACAACTCAAGAGCCTGAAGTTCAGGAATTCAAAACCCAAGCACTCAAAGCTCGTGAATCCAAGGGTAAGAGATGGGATATTGAATAGTCTTTTGAAGTCGAAGTTTTACCGAGGGTTTAGTGGAGTGGTGTCAAATTATGCATCACAACTATATGGAAACCACAGGCTGTTAATGATGATTGAAAATTTATTATTATAGANAACAGGTTACAATTACTAAAACTTTGAAAAACTGTGTTGAGCGGTAAGCATAAATAACTATAAATCCAACCAAAGAAGCGAAGTAAAAACAAAAAAGCGAAATTAATTCAACCAGTTACAATCCAACAAATTTTTATAACCACTCTATCGACACTATTTAATCGAGCCGGGGTGGCAGAGAGGCACTGCGCAGGCCTTGAGGCTCTGCAGGAAAGCCTGTGTCCCTNCTGGGACGCGTGGGTTCAAGTCCCACCCCCGGCGTATATTTTGCCATCAACATCCTTTCCCGTATCTAACTCTTTTTTGCAATGCTATCTGGACATAAATCCCTCATTCTACATTTTACACATGCTTCTCTGTGGATGACGAAATTAATCGGAGTTAGCAGAATAAATGATACGAGCAGTATTAAACTCATCAACTCAAACTTGATTATTAAAACTGCAACAATGCCAAATATCGGTGTAACCGTTGCTAAACCCCATGTAACTCCAGCCAATTTCACACCGACTTCGTAATTGCCCGAATTCTTCTTGAACATCAATTTTGCTAATTTTCCCCCAGCCCGTTGAGCATCTTCTTCCATAATAATAGCACTTCGTACAAATGTGCTTCCTCAACAATTTTGAGCTACCACAGTTTTTAATGGATACTCTTCAAACTCATTCTGGAGGATTTGTACCATATGCATTGCTTGTTTTTCCTATTTTTTATTTTTTATTCACTAATGTTTCCGATGATGCTTCTGATGATGTTGAAGCTCTAACTGATACGGAGCAAAGTTGAATGCGCTACATTAAAAGCAACAATTTTAACTGAACAGCAAAAACAGGCCATCATTTCCTGTACTCTTCTATTTTCTNGATCAACTCCTTTTTCTTGAACGGTTTGGTGATTATATCTACCGCTCCCGCTTCGAGCATTTCTTTTCCCTTATGCTTTACAAACGCGGTTATGCCGATAATTTTTGCTGAAGGGTTGATCCTGAGTATCTCCTTGGTTGCGTGGATACCGCTTATATCAGGCATCACTATGTCCATAATTACCAGACCCGGTTTGAATAGTTTGTAAAGNGTTATTGCCTCCCTCCCACTGTACGCTTTTATAACCTGATATTCCGACAACATTAAATCCAGAATCTCAACTATAGCTGGATCATCATCAACCACGAGAACCCTCATGCTCCAACACCTTATCCTTTCTCAAATTTCTTCAAAAAGTTTCTGATGTCTTCTGACTCAAGCCATCCCTCATCAAGTCTTTTGAGTATCTTCTCTATCTTCAATACTTGTTCCATCACCGTTTTCTGCATCTCACCTCCCATTTTCATTTCCGCGAGCCC
>MTMT01000111.1 GCA_002010195.1 Archaeoglobus sp. JdFR-32 | reverse complement strand
CATGTCCGCGAGTTTGAACTGGATCGCTTGGTGCTCTATCAACGGTTTTCCAAAGGTTTTCCTCTCCTTTGCGTATTGGAGAGCTCTTTCGTAGGCACCTACAGCCATACCGAGTTGGATCGATCCAACTAAGATTCTACTCTCGTTGAAGAACCTCATGAGCTGATAGAAACCGAAATTCTCCATACCTACGAGATTCTCTTTTGGAATGTAAACATCCTTGAAATACAACTCGGAGGTATCGTGACAATTCAGTCCCATTTTTTTGATCCGCTTTGCCTCGAATCCGTCCATTCCTTTCTCAACCACAAGAGCGGAAAATCCTTTGTAAGCTGGTTTTGCATCTGGATCTGTTCTGGCGATCACGACAATCCAGTCTGAGATACCCCCATTAGTTATGAATGTCTTGGTTCCGTTTAGAATGTATCCGTTCTCTCTTTTCTCCGCTCTCGTCCTTATAGCGTTCACATCACTTCCCGCGGATGGCTCTGTAATGGCGATTGCCGAAGTTGTTTTTCCCTCCACCACGGGTTTCAGGAACCTCTCCTTCTGTTCATCCGTCCCGAAGTACTTGATCATCGGGCATCCGAGGATGGATGATGCTATTGCGGAACCTATACCGCTGTCCGCCCTCGTTAGCTCCTCCGCTATGATCGAAATCGAAACATAATCGAGGTTTGCACCACCGTACTCCTCCGGGAGATCNGCTCCTACGAAACCGAGCTTTGCAGCCTTTCTTAGNATTTTCCAAGGATACTCCTCTTTTTCATCATACTCTCTTCCGTACGGCATAATTTCTTTCTCCGCGAATTCTCTAACCGCATTCTTGAGGAGTTTTTGGTCTTCGGTTAGCGAGAAGTCCATTCAATCACCAGATTTAAATTATCGGAATCGTATTTAATTATTTCGTTTTATTCGAATTAATTTAGATACAAGATACTGGAAATATGTAGCAAAATCAAATAATTTTACTAATTTTGGTAAAGCATTTTGGTGAAACCAACCTTAGTGAAGTAGCCATCCGGTCTTGTGGGTTCGTGGATGCATGTAGGTTGTATAAGCTGAGAGCGGAGCGGAAACACTATAATAATCTTTTTTACCTTTCACCTCATTTTATTCTTTCTACTGCATTTTCACTGGTNTCGAATAAGTTGAATTGTAAAATAATTTCAGTAAAGATAGGACTCAATTTGGCAATCGAAACATTTATATAGTTTCTTTTGCCCTTAGTGATTAGAAGAAATCAGATTGAGAATGAAATAGGTTTCTGGTTGGTTTCTGAAAATTTGATTTCGTACATGGGGTGATTATCATGGAGTGGATGCACGAGCTACGGAACACTATCAAAACGGTTGATGAGCTATCAGAATACATCAATCTCACAGATGAAGAGAGGGAACAGATGGAGGAGATCATCAAGATCCATCCTATGTCAATTCCGAGATATTACCTTTCACTTATCGATCCTAAGGATCCTAAGGATCCTATAAGGAAGATGGCGGTACCATCAATCAGGGAACTTGATTTGGAAGGAGAATACGACACAAGTGGGGAGAAGATGAACACAAAAATGCCGGGATTACAGCATAAGTACGCTCAAACTGCTTTAATCCTTGCGACAAACGCATGTGCGATGTACTGCAGACATTGTTTCAGAAAGCGACTTGTCGGGTTATCCAATGAGGAGATAATCTCGAGACTCGATAATGCGGTGGAGTACATCAAAGAGCATAAAGAGATAAATAATGTTCTTGTGAGCGGTGGTGATCCATTTCTTCTGCCGACAGAGGTTATAAAGGAATTTNTGGATAAATTAACTGAGATTGAGCATCTCGATTTCATAAGATTCGGAACGAGAACACCTGTGACATTCCCGGAGAGGATTAACACGGATCCATCTCTTACGGAGACCCTTAGGAAATATTCAAAAAAGGATAAAAGGGTTTACATAGTTACGCAATTCAACCATCCACGGGAAATAACGGAGGAGTCGATATCTGCGGTTAGTAAATTGATAGACGCAAATACTATCGTCAGCAATCAGACCGTGCTCATGAGAGGTGTTAACGACTCCCCGGATGTACTTGCGGACTTAACGAACACCATAACCAGAATCGGAGTGATACCCTACTACATATTTCAGTGCAGACCCGTCAAGAGGGTGAAAAATCATTTTCAGATTCCCCTTTACGAGGGATACCAGATTGTTGAATCGGCAAAAAGACTTCTAAATGGACATAGCAAGAGGATAAGGTACATAATGTCTCATGTAACCGGAAAGGTTGAAGTGCTTGGTGTGATGGACGGCTATATGTACTTCAAGTATCATCAGGCGAGGGATGAGAGAGATCTCGGCAGGATGTTCAGACTTAAGCTTGATAAAAATGCAAAATGGCTCGATGATTTTGAGGACTTTAGCTACACATGAACACTCGACCAATTCCTGAAACTCGAAAAATTTTTTATAATTTTTTCCTGAATCTTGAACATGAAACTGCTCGAAGACCCGCTGAATGTAAAGATAATTGAGGGGATTTTGAACTCTAAAACTCAGGATGAGATAGCAGAGGAGCTAAAAGTCTCTACAAAGACGATTTACAACAGAATGAAAAATCTTGAGAGCCAAGGAATTCTTAGAGAGGTCAAAAAAGGAGTATGGAAGGTTGATTATGCTAAAATAGGGATGGACAACATAGGTGTCGTTCTGCTTGGCATCCACAACGATAGGGAAGGAATGGATATCCTGATCAACCATCTCAAAAAGCTCGATTATGTTGAGAATGTGTTCGAGATTATCGGTAGTGAGTACAACCTCTGCGTCATTGTGAGGTTCAGGGGATTGGACGAAGCAATAAACGAAAGTACCAAATTTCAGGCATGGTTGAATAAGAAAGGAATAAGAATCGACAGGTTCAATTCTTTCATAAGCGGGAAAACGCATAAAGACCACAGAAGAACTAAGCTTTGAGTGATACCTACGGAGTTTTATAGGCATCCAATTTATGTCGGGACACATCTTTGGAAAGATTTCAAAAAGATTTTTAATGAAAAAATTCAAACTCTTTTCATGAACCCGCAAGAGTTGAATTCGGTTATAGAGAGGTATGTTAAGCCTCAAACTTTTCCTATCGGATTCAAATTCGTTAAAAACAAGGATTTAGTGCCTGAGAAAACGAAATTCATACCCGAGTTGGCGATATGTCAGGCATACAATCTCGCGAGAAGATATGGCTGGACCGTTTTTTTCGGTCTTGAAACCACATGCCCACTTGGGATAGTTGCTTACGGCTTTGCAGAACCAGACGAGACATATGTGTCTGGAAAGTTAGCATACGATGCAGGGTATGCGGAGACAATGGATGTAGCTCCGAAATTTGAGGAATCGATACCTAAGCTGAGGGAAAAATACGAAGGGTGCGTTACCGCCCCACTTAGCAGGTTGGATTCTGTGGATTTCGTTGCGGTCTACGCATCACCCGCACAAATTCTCAGGTTCGTTCATGCGGTTCTTCATTCCAAAGGAGGTCATCTTGAGGTCAGGGTAAGAGGAAGGGGAGCTTGTGCGGAATTACTGGAGGCGTACATCGAAGATAAACCGAATCTTGTAATACCGTGCTACGGTGATAGGCTTTTCGGGTTAACTCAGGATCACGAAATAGCGTTCTCCTTCCCATACCACATGGCGGANGAGATAGCAAAAAATCTTGAGGAGACACATAAGAGGGGAATAAGATACCCCATCCCTACGACAGCTTTGAGACTAAAGCTTCCAATGATAAAAAGCTACGAAGAAAGTGTATTGAGAATGAGGGGAAGTTTGAGCGGAAATTGATTTGCAATGCCAATTGGAATCTCAAATCTCACCTTCGTACATTTTTATCAGGTACTCGTGGATTCTTGTGTCCTCTGTTAACTCCGGATGAAAGGCAAGACCCACCACATTTTTTTGCTTAACTCCGACGATAAATTCTCCGTATTCTGCGATAACTTCAACATCTCTCCCGACTTTCGTTATTGCGGGTGCTCTGATAAAAACTGCAGGGAATTTACCTATCCCGCGAACATTCAATTCCACTTGAAAACTCTCCCTCTGTCTTCCGAATGCATTTCTCTTAATCCATATGTCCATCAGATTCAGTAGTTTAGTTTTGGTTCTCCTAACCTGTTCATCACCGTGTTTTGATAGAAGTATGAGCCCTGCACAGGTACCCATTACTGGTTTCCCATCTTCGGCAAGTTGGATTATCTCATCGGAGATTCCCTCCCGGAATATCAGTTTGCTTATGGTTGTGCTCTCTCCTCCAGGCAGTATAACAGCATCGGATTCGCTTACTACTCCCCTCTTTCTTGTTGCAACAGCTTTTCCATTTATGTTTAGTTTCTCAAAAGCCTTTCTTACTGAGATAATATGCTCTTCAACATCTCCTTGGACTCCAACAACCGCAACTTGCATGTTTATCAAAGTATATTAAACTCCTCTCGTCTCCATTCTCTCACTCTCGTCAAGCTTGAAGACATCCAAACCTTTCATGGCATCTCCAAGTCCTTTGCTAACTTCTGCTATCACCGATGGATCATCGTAGTGTTGTACCGCCTCAACAATAGCTTTTGCGTATTCAGGTGGATTTGAGGATTTGAATATTCCAGAGCCAACGAATACACCATCCATGCCCAATTGCATCATAAACGCTGCATCTGCGGGCGTCGCTACACCACCTGCAGCGAAGTTAACCACCGGCAACCTCTGAATCTCTTTTATCTCAAGTAGTATTTTGTATATTTCCTCGGAAATCTCTTCGAATGTATATTCTTCGAAAACAACATCTTTCTTGGATGATTTGTTTATTCCTTGCTCCTTTCTGATTGAATCGAGCAATCTTCTGTATGCTAACGCGAAATTTTCTGCAATGCTCATTATATCTGAGTCGTCCATTAATTTGAGTTCGCTTATTGATCTATTGATCAATCGAATGTGCTTCACCGCCTCGACAACATTTCCGGTTCCCGCCTCGCCCTTCGTTCTTATCATTGCAGCACCCTCGAAAATTCTTCTGCAAGCCTCGCCCAAACTTCTTGCTCCGCAAACGAAAGGAACAACGAATTTTCTCTTATCTATGTGGAAGAAAATATCTNCGGGAGTGAGAACCTCGCTTTCATCGATCATATCAACTCCAAGAGCTTCAAGGGCTCTTGCTTCTGCAACATGTCCGATCCTGCACTTAGCCATAACAGGAATGGTTACCGCTTCCATAATCTCCTGAATCTTAAGAGGATCAGCCATTCTTGCAACTCCACCAGCTTGTCTTATATCCGCGGGAACTTTGTGCAATGCCATAACCGCAACCGCTCCCGCTTCTTCAGCAATAACAGCTTGCTCCGCATTTGTGACATCCATAATTACTCCGCCTTTTTGCATCTTGGCAAATCCCCTNTTGATCAAATCTGTACCGTATCTCAGTTTTTCAAGGTCAACTGGTGGCACCTTTATCACCTTTTGAGAAGTTCTCCATTGCGATATTTAATTTTTTGGAGTCATCGAAGGTGTGGGAAACGGGGAATCTTTGTAGTTTGGTGGGCTCCCTGAGACTAAAAAAGAGTTTTGAAAGAAAATCTTGAAGTGGATGACCAATCAAATCCCGTGACTTTTTAAACGGCACCCTCAACCATCAATACCAACTAACACAAAATTTATTGCGTAGAATGGCTTAGTTGGGTAAAGGTGTGGAAGGAAGGTGGAAGGTGAGTTTATGGATTTAATGATCTCATCGGTTGAGGGAAAATCGGGGAAAAGTGCAATCATCATTGCCCTCGGAACGATTCTGAGGGAAAGAGGGATTAATGTCGGTTACTTTAAACCTTTCGGATCATCCCCCGAGTACCACAACGGGGAGATCGTGGATGGAGATACTCTAAACAACCTGACTTTGCTTGAGATTGATGATGATGTGAGAGATGCGTGTCCCGTGGTTCTCGAAGTACCCTATGCGGAGTTCGTGAATGTTGCGAATCCGGTGGATTTGAGGAGTGTTGTGAAGAAGGCTTATGCAAAAATTTCCGAAGATAAGGATATTGTTTTGATAGAGGGCTCTTCCGATTATAGGGTTGCAACATCTGTTGGCTTAGGGGATATAGCGGTTGCGGAAATGCTGAATGCATCAACTTTGCTTGTCGCCAAGTATTCCAATGATTTCGTAATTGACAAGATTCTTACCGCAAAGGATCTTTTTGGGAGAAGATTGGAGAAGATCATATTCAACAAGCTGTCCGGTTACAAGAGATCTTATGTGGATGGAATAGCTGGAAGTGTTTTGAATAAGCGAGGGATGGATATAGTTGGAGTCATTCCCAGAGACCCCCTGATCGGTGGGCTTTTTGCGGATGAAATTAAAGAATCCCTCCACGGGGAGTATGTGGTTGAGCCATATGAGAATATAATTGTGGAAAACATGATTGTGGGAGCGATGTCACCCAACACTGCAGTGGAGTTCTTCAGAAAAACAAGAAATGCGGTTCTCGTTACTGGTGGAGATAGGACTGACCTACAGATAGTCGCCATGGAGATTCCTAACATAAAGATGATCGTTCTCACGGGAAATGTTAAGCCAACCAAGTTGATCGTGGAGAGGGCTGAGAGGAACAGAATACCTCTCCTTGTTGTGACGGAAGACACGCTGACAACAACGGAAAGGTTGGAAAAGATGTTTGATTCTGCAAGAATCAGAGGTGATGAAAAAAGAGATAGGGTAAAAGAGTTGTTCGAAAGCTTTGTGAGTGTTGACAGGCTTTTAGCATATCTTGACATGGATTGAAAGGGTGAATAGGAAGTGAATAGCAGGTACTTAGCTCTGATACTGATTTTAGTTGGAATGGTCTTGATATTTTTGACACCTCATGAGGGGAAAGTATCTTGGAAGGAGTTTGACAGGGGTGTAGAGCTATCTAAGGCAAGCGGAAAGTACATGCTAATCTATTTCCATTCGGAAACATGTAGTGTTTGCAAGGCGATGGATCGTGAAGTGCTGTCGGATAAGAAGATAGTAAACTTCATTGAGCTGAATTTTATACCCGTCAAGGTAGATGCCAATGCTGAGAATTNCAAAAGGTTCATGCATCTGTTCAAAGATCGAAATGAGAGCTTGGTTGTACCTTTCTTCATCATAATGTCTCCAGATGGGAAGGTTATGGGATACAGAGTAGGATATGTGCCAAAAGAGGAGTTTTTTAATTTTATCAGAGATATGAAATAATTGTTTTCGGGTGAGAGTTTTTAAATATCTGGAGGTGCATCAGAAAAACATGGAATGGATAAGGGATAGAGGTTTATCGCTGAGGATGTTCGTGACGATGTTCCTGCTGGCTTTAGTCTATCTAGCCTTCCTTACCGTACTCTACGCTTACGGGGTCGGATACATGGGATTGATTATTTTTGCTGGAGGTTTTCTGTTCCTTCAGTACTACTTCTCGGATAAGATAGTGCTTCTTGCAAGCTCCGCGAGGATAGTGGATGAGAGAGAAGCTCCAGAGCTCTATGCGATGGTGAGAGAACTCTCAACGAATGCGGGACTTCCAATGCCGAGGGTGGCGATTGTTGAAACTCCCGTTCCGAATGCTTTTGCAACTGGCAGGAATCCGAAAAATGCAGTGGTGGCTGTGACCACTGGTTTGTTGAGAACTTTGAATGCAGAGGAAATAAAGGCGGTAATTGGACATGAGCTGAGCCACATAAAGAACAGAGATGTGGCGGTAATCACCATAGCAAGTTTCCTCTCCACCGTTGCATGGTTTGTGATGAGGTGGGCAATGTTTGCAGGAATGTTCGGTGGTAGAAGAGATAACGCATCTGCGAACATAATTATATTCATCGTATCTGTGGTGGTGTGGCTCGTGAGCTTCCTGCTTATAAGGGCGTTGAGCAGGTACAGGGAGTACTCTGCGGACTTAGGAAGTGCCTATCTTACGAGAAATCCGAATGCTTTGATATCTGCTCTGAAGAAGATCTCCGGCAGAATGGAGAGGGTGCGACCAGAGTATCTGAAAGAAGCCGAAGGCTTAAATGCGTTCTACATAATTCCCGCAATATCTCGGGAATCAATACTGTCTCTTTTCTCAACGCATCCTCCGATAGAAAAGAGAATAGAGAGGTTGCAGAGAATTTCTGCTCAGCTTGGCATCTACTAAGGTTTTTATATTTTTAGCATCAAATATTTTTGGGAAAATGTAGAGATATGGAGAGGATATATAATGAAAAGAAAATTAAAGAGGGAGTATCTGAATTCCGTAGATCTCCCTCTTTTTGTTGAAATTGGGGAAGGTCCGAGAAAGTACATTAAGGATCTAATTGAGGAGCTTGAGCTCTCAAGTGTCTATCTCCTTACCGGTAAAACCTCCTACGATCTGGTTGCGATAAAGATAAAGGAAAGAATTGAGAAGTATCTTGCGGGTGTTTACTTCGTTAAGGGGGAAGGAATGGATGAGGTAAGAAAGCTCGTCGTTGATATGGGATACAAGGACATAGATGGAGTAATAGGTGTGGGAGGAGGAACCGTTCTCGATATAGCAAAGGTTTTTGCGTCTGAGTTTAACATACCCTTCATCAGCATACCGACTGTTGCATCTCATGATGGGATAGCATCTCCAATTGCGAGTTTCAAGGAGGGTGGGAAGCCTGTTTCTGTGATTGCTCGCCCTCCAACCGTTGTTATAGCAGATCTCGTAATCTTGAAACATAGCCCGATAAGGCTGTTGAGGTCGGGATACGGAGACTTAATCTCCAACACCGTCGCTGTGAAGGATTGGCTACTCTCAAAGGAGAAAACTGGAGAGGACTACAACGAGATTGCTGCGAGTATGGCGGTCATGCCGGCAACCCTCATGCTGAGCTCGGCAGAAGAGCTTGACCTCAANCAGATAAACCACCTCACCATGCTTGTCAGAGGACTCATAATGAGTGGGGTAGCGATATCCATTGTGGGTTCAAGCAGACCAGCAAGCGGTTCTGAACATAAATTTAGCCATGCTCTGGACTTTCTCGGTTTGGGTAACGGGACACATGGAGAGCAGGTGGGGGTGGGCTCGATTATAATGGAGTACCTTCATGAGAAATACTACGGAATGGGTGATTGGGAGAGGATGAAGAAGTCATTGGAGAAAATTCAAGCACCGACTACCGCAAAGGAGATAGGATTATCCAAAGAGGATGTTATAAAAGCATTGCTGTACGCCAAAAAGTTGAGGAAGAAGAGATACACTATCTTGGAGGACATAAATCCTGATAAATCAGAATTAGAGCTTGTTTTGAGTAAAACAGGTGTAGCTTAGAGTTGGACTACCTCTTCTCAGTTTGTTTTATCTCGATTTCGACATAGTCACCCACTTTTAAATCCATTTCGTTATAGCTGTAGTAGTCTACGGTTATCATGGCATCGAATTCCATTACTTCCTCCATTGCTTTGAGGTAGGCAGAAGAAACCTGTTTTCCGACTTCGATAATCCTCATGGGGTCTGATAGAAGGGACTCTGGAGATGGAAGAGCCATAACATCTTTTCTCTCCCTTTTCATCCATAGTCTAACTGTTTCATCGTCTTTGAGTTCGAGTTTAACTATCCTGAATCTCATGTCCTCTTGCATATCCCGCTGAAGATATATTTTTTGCACTTTTTCTGTTGACATTCTTCTGGTGTACCGTTCTTGTTTCTGTCCTTGTTTCGAAATCTAACGAAAGATTTGAAAGCTGAGAGGTGGATGTATTTGTATGCATACTGTGTTTGTGTACTTCATTGGATCTGCAGGATCAGGCAAGACATTTCTGACGAAAGCAATGGCGGATTGGTTTGATTACAAGAGCATAGACAATGTTATAGTAAATCTTGATCCGGGTGCGGAGAATCTACCATATAATCCGGAGATTGACATTAGAGAGTACTTTACCCTTGAGGATATTATGCTGAACTACGGAGTTGGACCAAACGGAGCCCAGATTATATCTGCTGACTTGATCGCAACCAAAATTGATGAGCTGAAGAATGAGGTTGAATATTACGATGTTCCGTTCATCTTAGTTGATACTCCCGGACAGATGGAGTTGTTCACTTTGAGGGAGAGTAGCAATGTGGTTATAGATTCTCTTGGGAAGGAAAGAAGCGTGATGGTCTATTTATTCGATCCGGTTGTGGCGAAAACACCTTCCGGTTTTCTATCTTTGCTGTTCATGAGTTCATCTGTGATTTTTAGACTGAATCTTCCTCAGATTCTCGTTCTCTCTAAGTCGGATATACTGTCGAAGGAGGAAAGAGAAAGGATTATTAAATGGAGCGAGGATCCGGAGGAGATCTACGATAGCCTGCACACCTTCTCCATACCCGGACTACAGAAAAATCTTGGAATCGAACTTTTTTACCTTTTAAAAGACCTCGGTTTGTTTAGACCAATTATGCCTGTTTCCGCAGTTGAGAACATCGGATTTGAGGATATATATGAGGGTATAATGGAGTTGTTCTACGGTGGAGAGGATCTCGAGGAAATCCTGTACTGAATATGATGCGAAATGTGGACTTGGATGGCTGATATGCTGGTTGAGGATGTGTTGTTAGAGGTTAGATGGTGTTGTTGAGGGCTGTTGTTGAAGAACGAAAACCCAAAATTTGTTTCCGAAAGGTTTTTAATCGAACTGATGTGAATGTGTGAGATGAAAACGGGAAAGAAGGACATACTCAGGGTTGTGAACCTTGGATTAAAAGTTGATGATAGACNGATTCTTCAGAATGTAAGCCTTTACATCCAAGAGGGGGAAACTTATGCTCTTTTTGGTCCTAATGGGAGTGGAAAATCCTCCTTTTTATCTGCAATAGTGGGAAATCCCGTTTACAAAGTTCATTCTGGTAGAATAATATTCAAGGGTGTGGATGTAACATCAATGCCCACGGATGAGAGGATAAAGCTTGGGATGGGTATTGCCTTTCAGACTCCTCCCAAGGTTAGCGGTGTAAAGCTAATAGATGTGNTGAGACATTGTGCCAAAATTGGAGGGAAGAGTGAGGAGGACATCTACAGCTACGCGGAAAAACTGAAAATGGAGGATTTTCTCGAAAGAAGTGTAAATCAGGGTTTTTCAGGTGGAGAACTTAAGAGATCGGAGTTGCTGCAACTTCTTCTGTTGAACAGAGATTTTGTTATGCTTGATGAGCCGGATAGCGGAGTTGACCTCGAGAATATCGATCTCGTTGGAAAGACCATAAGAGAGATCTTGGAAAGGAACAAGAGAGAAGAGGAAAGGAAGAAATCAGGGCTTATTATCACTCATACAGGTAAGATACTCGATTATGTTGATGCGGATTATGGAGTTATCCTGTACAAAGGCAGAATTGCCTGTGTGGGGAATCCGGACGATATTTTAAAAGAAATCAGTGAGAATGGTTATGAGGGGTGTATTAGCAAATGTCTGAGAGAGTTTCCGAATTTGAACAATCTGAAGTAGAGGAATCCGAGATGGACGAAATGGAGGATCCAGCGGTAAAAAGAAGGCTCGAAAGTGTTGGAATAGAGTTTGACCCCAAGAAGAGGTCTGCAACATTTATGCAGGTAGATCAGAAAACAGCGAAAGCATCATCTTTCATGGAAGGCGTTGAAATAATGAGCATAANAACCGCTCTTGAGAAGTATGAATGGGTGGAGGACTACTTCTGGAGAATAGTTAAGAGAGAGCAGGATGATTTTACAAAAATTGCTGATAGTGAGGAGGTTAATGGATATTTTATAAGGAGTCTTCCCGGTTACAAAGTTGAAATNCCTGTGGAGGCCTGCCTCTATCTTAGGAAGGCTGGATTGAAGCAAAAGGTACACAACATTATAATTGCGGAAGAAAATTCTGAGCTGAACATCATCTCTGGCTGTACATCTCATCCCGGGATCAGAAATGGTATGCATATAGGCATATCTGAATTTTTCGTTAAGAAGAATGCGAAGCTCACATTTTCAATGATTCATAGCTGGGAGTCCGATATAGAGGTCCGTCCTCGAAGTGCTGCACTTGTTGAAGAAAATGGGCTTTTCATAAGCAACTATGTTCTCATGAACCCTGTTAAACTCGTTCAGATGTATCCCACAGCATATGTCGAGAAGAATGCTACCGCTATTTTCAGCAGTGTTATTGTTGCTCTGGAGAATTCCGTGGTAGATGCGGGTAGTAGAGCGGTTTTGAGAGGGGAAAATGCAAGTGCTGAGATAATTTCTAGAACTATAAGCAAGGGAGGAGACATCATAGCGAGAGGACACATCATAGGGAGTGCTCCAGATGTCAGAGGTCATCTTGAATGCAGAGGCTTGATGCTGTCCGAGAACGGAAAGATCCATGCGGTTCCGGAGCTGGATGCGAGGTATCCCAATGTAGATTTGAGTCATGAGGCGGCTATAGGTAAGATTGCAGAGGAGGAAATATTCTACCTTCAATCAAGGGGCCTCTCCAAAGAGGAAGCTGAAGCGGCGATAATTAGAGGTTTTCTCGAACTCGATATAAAAGGAATCCCAGATGTACTTAAGAGAGAAATTGATAAGGCTATCTCTTTGTTAGAGACTGATCTGCTTTAATTGCTCTATTTTATCCCCAGATCAGACTAAAACAATCACAGGAATTTTATTTTCAGCTTACCCTCTCTCTCAAGCTTGCCAATGTAGTGCAGAAAGTCTGTGACATTCATGTTAAGCGTTTTGGCTGCCTCGCTTATGGANACACTTCCCAATTCTTTCAGTCTTTTAACTGAGCTTTTGGCTGGTTTAGAGTCCCTTAAACGAAAGTTCTCACAGATCTCAGCCATCCCACCGCAACTTGAGAAGTATAAGCAGAAAATGCATGACATTATAAAAATTAAAATAAAAAATAAGATAAATTTTTCGGTTGAAATGAAGGTGTGGGAAGAGGAAGTCATGGGTGAGCGAANTGGCTGAGGAAAGTAAAGTTTAAAGTAGCGGTGTTGAGGATGAAGTGTGTGGTTGGGTGATGTAATGAGAAGGAAATCGCTGTTATTGGCTCTCGCCATCTGTCTGCTTACAGGGTATTTCATCCTCGTCTACTATGCTTCCAACATCGAGTCAATTCCGTATGCCGAAGATAGCTACACCAAGAGAACAAAAGCTCTTTTTGAAAGTGTTAGGTCAAGAATGGAGGAGATAAGAGGTTTTGAAATAAGCATACCTCTTGAGATTGTTGACAGGGAGTGGGTATTGAGTAAATGGGGCTCTCAAGCTGTAGATGAGGAATCTCTGATGGACGAAGAGGTATTTTACAAATCTCTGCTTCTTGTTCCATCGGATTTTAGGTATGAGGAGAGGAAGGATGAGGAGGTTAGCAGTTTTATGGCTTTTTATTGGGGGAAGAAGATTTATGTTGTTAGGGAAAACTTCGATCCCGATAGAAATTCCTCTGGAGAGGCTTTAGCTCATGAGCTGGAGCATGCCATTCAAGATATGTTCAATATAAGGACTGATGGTACTTTTGATGGAGATGAAGCATCTTCTGCGATTGTTGAGGGGGATGCTGTTCTTGCGGGGTGGGTTTACTCGAATAAAAATATCTCCGAGGTGTTGAATAAAACGAGAAACGATATTGCATGTGAGAATGAGCCGAATAAGGGATATAAAAGCAATCTTTACAATCTTTTCTATTTTCCGTATCTGTACGGGG
>MTMT01000024.1 GCA_002010195.1 Archaeoglobus sp. JdFR-32 | reverse complement strand
AAAAATTTTTTCATTTTTTTATTGGAGGTGGGTTACGCATGTGGTTTACTTGAATAGCATACATCATCACTTAGCCAATTCACAAATATGGTGATTTAGTTATCCATTATCCGTTTCTGCCTCTTCTTTCGCATCCTCCCCTACATCCTCCCTCCTCGTTTCATTCAGTACCACTTCTTTCCTCATGCTTGTGTAACCCGGGGTCGATTTTAACCTCACCATCCTCTATGGCGAGCTCTCCTCTGATATAAACCCTTCTCGGGAATATTGCATCGAAGTTCTCAAATGGTGTCCACTCTGCTAGAGTGTGCAGTTTGTCAGCCCTGATTTTTGTAACCGATTTCAAATCGAACACGGCAAAGTTTGCATAGTTCCCAATCTCAATCTCGCCATACCTCTCAAAGCCAAAGATTCTTGCTGGATTTGAAGAGATAAGCTTCACGATGGTTCTTACACCTATAACCCCCTTCTTCATTAAGTAGATAAGGAGGGGGTACATCGTCTCCACTCCCGGAAAACCGGGTTTGCCATCTTTTTTATCCTCGAGTGTGTGGGGAGCGTGATCCGATGCAATTATGTCTGCGAGTTGCAATCCGTTAAAGAGCATCTCAGCCTCTACTCTACTTCGTAATGGAGGATTCACCCTTATGAAGCTTCCGAGGTTCTGTAGATCGTCATAGCTCAGGAATAGATGGTGGGGTGTAACCTCGAAGGTTGATTCGGAATCCGAGATCTTTATTGCGGAATCGTATGTGGAGATGTGGCAGAAGTGAAAGTTCCCGAGTTCGAGGCACCTCTCCACCGATTTGATCTCCGCCTGAGTAGAGTCCTCATCAATCAGTGCGGGGTCTTCTGCGTGAACCGTGATGAGTTTTGATGTGCTCTTCCTTATCATGGATAGCGTATCGTATGGTATCTGCAGATCCGGGTTGGTGTGATGTATGAAAACCTCACCTATTGCGGGAACGAAGTAGTCCTTCTCGATCTCCTTGAGAGTCTCGATCAGGCTGTCGCTGTTCCTATTTGTTAGAGCAACATTCAGGCGGTAGTCCACGTAGGATTCCTTCATAGCCTTATCCATTCTTCTCTTGTACTCATCCGCTCCATCAACGATAGGGTTTGTGTTCGGTTGGTCAACAACCAAGCATATTCCTCCAAACAATGCTGAGAGGGAACCCGAGTTTATGGTCTCTTTTCTATTCTCTTCAAAATCCCTGAAGTGAACATGAACATCTATTCCTGCTGGTAGAATCAAACCATCAATTTGCTCTCCCTCGAGTTTTTTATCAATTCTTTTCACTATCCCGTCTTCTATTTCAATTCCAGCAGTTATAATCTCTCCTTTATAAAATAATTTTCCGCAGATTACTGCCATATTTGTAATTTAAGAACAAAGAATTTATATAGTATTCGAAGGTTATAAATTTATCGAGGGGAGATGAAATATGAAATCTATTGTGGAGGAAGCTCTTCAAAGAGCTGAAAGGGAGAAGATGTCAAAAATCGAAAGAGAACCNGCTGAAGGTGTTGAGGACGACATAATCGAGCTTCTCCATGAGTTGAAGACCGTCATAAAGGTCATTGGTGTTGGGGGAAGTGGCTGTAACACCATTACAAGGATGTTTGAGGAAGGAATCGAGGGAGCGGATTTGTATGCGGTAAATACTGATGTTCAACATCTGTACTATACAAAAGCTCATCGTAGAATTCTAATAGGTAAAAAAAGGACACGAGGACTCGGTGCGGGAAGTCTCCCACAGGTTGGAGAGGAAGCAGCAAGGGAGAACGAGGAAGAGCTAAAGAAGATGGTTGAAGGCTCCGATCTGGTCTTCATAACATGTGGTCTTGGTGGTGGAACCGGTACCGGAGCATCACCTGTTATAGCGGAAGCGGCACAGGAAGCAGGGGCTTTAACGATAGCTGTAGTGACATTTCCCTTTTCCGCTGAGGGAGCGATAAGAAGACAGAATGCTGAAGCGGGACTCGAGAGATTGAGAGAGGTCACGGATACTGTGATCGTGATCCCGAACGATAGGCTTCTGGAGGTGGTTCCGAATTACCCCATCCAGCTTGCTTTTAAGGTTGCTGATGAGGTTTTGATGAGAGCGGTGAAAGGGATTACCGAATTGATAACCAAGCCAGCTCTTGTGAATCTCGACTTTGCAGATGTCAGAACGGTCATGGAGAAGGGTGGAGTTGCGATGATCGGACTCGGTGAGGCAAGTGGAGAGGATAAAGCTGCAGAATCGGTCAGAAAAGCTTTAAAGAGTCCGTTGCTTGAGGTGGATATATCTGGTGCAAAGTCAGCTTTGGTCAATGTTACTGGCGGTCCAGATATGACAATTGAGGAGGCGGAGAGTGTTGTTGAAGAAATTTACAGCAAGGTGGATCCGGATGCAAGGATAATCTGGGGAGCAATGATTGATCCGACTTTGGAAAATACAATGCAAACCCTCGTAATTGTTACCGGAGTAAAATCACCTCAAATTCTCGGAAGAAAAGGGCTTCCCGTTACAAAAAGATTTGGAATAGATATTGTGAAATAATTTCATTTTTTTGTTGAAGTGGTGTCAAATTCAAAGGGTGAGGTTAACTGGCTTTGAGGTTTGAATAAAGGGTTGAGCCTGAATACAAAAACCGCGAACCATAAAAAATTTCAAATACCCATCCACTGAAAAGAGAGCGTATGGGTAATAATGACATTCAGAAAAAGCTGAAGGAATACTGGAATGTGCTGAAGATGACGAGGAAACNGGATAAAGAGGAGTTCTTTACAACAACAAAGGTAGCCTTGGCGGTGATGTTCTTCATAGGGCTTGTAGGCTTCCTGATCTACCTCTTAACCGAATTAGTAAACTATCTGAGATAGGTGTTAGTATGAGCAAGTTCTTCTTATTAAAAACAACCGCAAATCAGGAGAAAGTTGTTGCAAATCTGATGGAGATGGCGGTTAAAAAATATCAACTTTCGGTTTACTCTATAATGTCTCCAAAAGAGGTAAAAGGTTATATTTTCGTTGAAGCTGAGAGAATGGAGGATTTGTTAAAGGCTATAAGAGGGGTACCACATGTAAAGGGTGTTGTTAAAGGTGAGGTAGGTTTCCACGAAATAGAGCATTTCCTTGTTCCGAGAAAGGCTGCGGAGCAGATTAAGGAAGGATACAGAGTGGAAATCATATCAGGACCGTTCAAAGGAGAACAGTCAATTGTTAAGAGGGTTGATGAGGCAAAGAATGAAATAACGGTTGAGTTGATAGATGCGGTGGTCCCCATCCCAATTACAGTAAAGGCAGATCATGTCAGGGTGATTGATAAAAGTGAAGAGGAGGTGTAATGAATGCCAAGGGTTGTTGAGGTGCTTGTTCCCGGTGGTGAAGCGTCTCCCGGACCACCTCTTGGTCCAGCTATCGGTCCACTTGGATTAAATGTCAAGCAAGTAGTTGATAGGATAAATGCGGAAACGAAGAACTTTAACGGTCTTTCTGTGCCTGTGAAGATAATAGTGCAGGATGATGGAAGTTTTGACATAGAGGTTGGAATTCCTCCCGCGACCGCATTGATAAAAAGAGAGCTTGGTATATCCAAAGGCTCGAATAAGACTGGCTCGGAAGTCGTCGGAGACCTAAGCCTTGAGCAAGTTAAAGAGATAGCTAAAATGAAGATGAGCGAGGTTTTAAGCTACGATTTAAGGTCTGCGGTGAAGGAAATTCTCGGTACTTGCGTCTCGATGGGTGTAACGGTTGAGGGAAAGAATCCCAAAGAGGTTCAGAAGGAGATAGATGAGGGAAAGATAGTAATAGAGGAGTGAGATCGCTTAATTCCTTCTATTCTCTTGTTCTAATTTTTATAATTTTTAAGACTTTCAGGACTTTTTTTGAAGTTCAACCATATACGAACTTAAAACCGTTAACATCAATAAGAATTTTTCCTCCTCTGTTCTTTCCGTAAATGTACCACGCTGGAACATCTTCTCCACAGCAATCGACATTTGGAAAATGAAAGTCCTTGATAGGGTCGTACCAAGATATGAGCAGTTCCATGTTTTTTGATTTCGCAATAGATTGGGATATTTCCTTAGCTCTGTTGAAGTCCAGCTCGGAATCCACCATAACCTTGATGTACTCCAAGTCTATTTTGTCCTCGTCGATGTCCTTCGTACTACACTTCATGCAATATATCCGCATTGAAACTATTTAACTCTTTTTAATTAAAAACGGTTTTAAATGATTATTTATAATAGAAAAGTTTTTTAACTTTTAAACCNATATTTTATTAGGTGATAATATGGTTGTGATAATAGTAGATAAGGATAAGTGTGATGGATGTGGTGAATGTATAGCGGTCTGCCCCGCGAGTGTGTATGAGCTTGACGATGACGGCAAGTCTGAGCCTGTAAACCCTGATGAGTGCATAGAATGCTGTTCGTGTGTGGAGGTCTGTCCAAAGGGTGCTATAAGGGTTGATGTGTGCGAGTAAGCACGGATAGCATAATTCATTATTTTCCCACTTCATCATCTACGGGAATTTGATAAATTTCATAAATACAGAATGTAATCTCAACCTATATGCCAAATGTGTTTAGAATAGTGAAATATTTTGTATTAATTCTCAGCCTATTCATCGTCATGCAGATAGTGAGGTACAACTTGAGCGGTGAGGCTTTTCTTCCGGAAGGCTATTACGCTACCGCCAGGGACTATGCACCCAAGGTTAGCAAACACGATAGGAAAGCCTTGGAGAAGATTTTGATGGACATAAAGCTACCCTCCTACAAGCGGGACGAGTTCGATTGTACGGAAGCATCATCCTATCTCGAGTGGTATCTTGAGGGTGCGGGTTTTCATACATACATAGCACGGTCATCATCTCTAACCCATGCGTGGGTTATAGTTGAGCTTGATAATCGTGAAAGAGTTGCGATTGAGGCGGTCTTTCTTACCGAAAACAACTACCACCCACCGGGGATAATCAACGAGTCCGATACATATTACTACTATCCTCCGAAATTATATGAAAATCCGGGGCAGATGATAAGCTTTGTTAACAGCATAAAATACCCGGGTAGCTTAAGATACCGGGAGAGCGAAATAGATTGGTGGAATTCAGAACCATTTGCGAGTATGGAACCCTTCAAGAACTGGGAGTGAACTGAGTATGCGGGTGTTGTATTTGCTAACTTTTCTTTAGATTACTTTCTTTCAACGAGATGCAAAGTGTATATTTCATGATGGATTCTCATCGATTTCAATTAAAGTTATATTGTATTGTTTGCAAAATTTAATTGAATGGAAGGCTTGAAGAAAGTTGTTGTAAGACTGTGGCATCCCGGATGTTGGTCGATAGAAACAACAAAAAATCATCCTCAGATATACCTCTCGGTTGACGGAGCATTCAAGATCGGAAACGAGATAAGAGCTAATTTCAAACTGATTGCGGAAAATTATGATGCCCTTAAAAGCTATTTGACCAGTATAAAGAACTTCGAACATCTTGCAAAGGATGTTTTGGTCATTGGTAGGAGCGATCTCTTTGCATTCATTCATGGCAGGTTTCCAACAGAGTCAACCTTCTATGAGAATGTTTTCTCTCTCGAGTTCATGCCGAGCAAGATAATGATTCACGGAGGACATGAGTACTGGACGATGCTGATATACGAGGACAAGTTGAAGGAAACTCTCGATAAGCTCGGGGAGATGGAGGATATAGAGTTCGAAGTAATCAGCATCACCAAGTTGAAAACCTTAGAGGAGGAACAGGGAGACATAATTGATGAAATCTCTCAAAAACTCTCCATTAAACAGAAAAAGGTTCTTGTCGAGGCTTATCGCTCTGGATACTTCGAATGGCCCAGAAAGATGAACCTCAATGAGCTCGCGGACAGGTTCGGAATTGCGAAATCTACATGCCTTCATCACTTAAGGTCGGCAGAACAGAAGATTCTGAAAAGGTTTGTTGAGGAGTTGAAGGATAGGGAATGCTACATCACGGACGGCAACCTCTGATTCGTTGCTTTTGTAGGAAATCTTGGTTTATCACTTTGGTGCACATTTCTAACCTGTTAGCGGATAGTTTTATATATTAGCAATCAAATCCAATGATTGATAAGGAGGAGTGGGAAAAATGATGTCTGCATACCTTGTTTTGATTAGCTTGGTGATATACATCGTTCTATATTACACCTACGGCAAAGGTTTGGAGAAAAAAGTCGTAAANGCAGACTCTGAGCGACCAACACCTGCGCACAAGATGTACGATGGTGTGGACTATGTTCCCGCACATCAAGCGGTTCTATACGGACATCACTTTGCATCCATAGCTGGTGCTGGACCGATAGTTGGACCCGCGATGGCAATGGCATGGGGTTGGCTACCGAGTATACTCTGGATCTGGTTTGGCAACATCTTCATTGGAGCGGTTCATGACTACTTGGCACTGATGAGTTCCGTGAGGTATGATGGCAAGTCGATACAGTGGATAGCGGGCAGGATCGTGGGTAAGAGAACGGGTATAACATTCCCAGTGTACATCTGGTTTACGTTGGTTCTTGTTATTGCAGCATTCACAGCTGTTGTTTCGAATCTGTTCCATAAAATACCGCAGGCAGCTACCGCATCGATATTGTTCTTGATAGTAGCTGTTATACTCGGATTTTTGATGTATAAGGTGAAGTTGAATTTCTATGTTTCTACGGTGATAGGGATAGTACTCTTAGTTGCATCTTTGTTCATAGGGTTTAACAACCCACTGCTTCTCGATTACAACACATGGAACATCTTTCTCTTCGTTTACATAATAATAGCATCTGCACTGCCGGTATGGGTTCTGCTACAACCGAGAGATTACCTCAATGCGTACATTCTGTGGTTCGGTCTTCTAACTGCAGGGATTGCATTTATAGCATTGGCAAAACCGTTTGAAGGACCTGCTTTCACGACCTTCAGTGCGGTAGTGATAGGAGGACAACCATCTCCGTTCTGGCCCGCGATACCGCTTGTAATCGCTTGTGGGGCTTTATCGGGATTTCACTCTCTTGTTGGATCTGGAACAAGCTCGAAACAGCTTGACAAGGAAGTTCACGGCTTGATTGTTGGTTACGGGGGAATGTTCACAGAAGGGTTCCTCTCGACAATTGTCATAGTTTCGATTGCTGTCTATGGTGTTACGGTAACCGGAGTGCCTGCGGTTGAATGGGGAACGGGATATGCAGCTAAGGGCGGTCTTTCTGCTTTTGTTGCAAGCTATGCAAAAGGATTCTCGCAGTTCTATGGATACGATGAAACCTTCTGGAAGACATTTGCAACTCTCTGGATTTCCGCATTTGCATTAACGAGTCTCGATACTGCTGCGAGGCTTGGAAGATTCACATGGCAGGAAATCTTTGAACCACTCTACGACAAAAACAGAACTCTGCACAATATAATCGCAAACAGGTGGGTTGCATCAGCAATAGCTGCAGCTTTGGGAGTATATATGGCATGGTATGGAGGATATAAACTGCTATGGCCAGCTTTTGCTGGAATGAACCAGCTTCTTGCTTCCATCGCCATGATAACAGCAGCGGTATGGGTTGCAAAAGTTCAGAGACCCGCAAAGGTATGGAACTATGCCATACTGATACCTGCTTTGTTCCTGTGGGTCACTGTGACTGTTGGTATCGGATGGTATGTCCTGACAATACCAATAAAAGACCCCCTGACGAACATACTCGTGAAGTCCATACTTGTCATAGGGCTGATCTTGAACTTCATACTGATTGCGGACTTCGTATCAGCTTACAGAAAGCCTGCTGAAGAATTTGAGGCGGCTCCAACCTAAAATTTTTTAATTTTTTTAGCAGAAGGTATTTTATGGGACATAATGTAATAGAGAGTGTCGTTCAATTTTTGAAGGGATTTTTAGGAGCATTTAAAAAAGGCTCAACGGAGATCATAGAATTTGAGTTGAGGGAACTCGAGAACATATTCACTCTCGTGCAGATGGGCTTCTTCATAGGAATACCAAGCCCACCACCCACCATTCTCATCAGAACAATGCCTCATCTCGCAAGAGAAATTTTTATAATGACGAAGAGAGCGGTTGAGGATGATGTGTTGAGTGAGATGGCTGGAGTGTTCGACATATAATCCATATAATAGGTGTTTCAATGAGGCTAATTTTCGTGCTGGGGAAAGGAGGGGTTGGAAAAACAACCGTGTCAGCATTACTTGCATTGAGACACTCCAAACTCGGTAAAACTCTTGTAGCATCTCTCGACCCCGCCCACAATCTTGGAGATGTTTTTCAGGAAAAACTTGGGATGAAGGAGAAGAGGATAGCTGATAACCTGTATGCTATGGAGGTGGATCTTGATAAGGTTGTTAGGGACTACATCGGCGAACTCGAGAACTCTCTTAAGCATACATACAGGTATCTCACTGTGATAAATCTCGAAAAGTACTTCGATGTNCTCAAAAACTACCCGGGGGTTGAGGAGAGTGCCCTTCTCGAAGCTATGAGGAAGATAATCAAGAAAGACTACGATACTATCATTTTTGATACACCACCTACAGGTCTAACCCTCAGGATTCTCTCCCTTGCGGAAATGACTCTGATATGGCTCGATAAGCTGATAGAAATCAGAAAGAAGATTCTCGATAGGAGGAAAGCAGTGGAAAAGATTCAGGGTGAGCTTTGTGTGGTAATAGATGGAGAAAGATATGAAGTGCCATCTTCTGAGGAAGACGATGCGGTAATTCGGGAAATGTACCAGTACAGGGANGAGATAGANGACTTCATTCACATGATTAGGAACAACTCCGTTTCCGAGTTCATCGCTGTTATGAACCCTGAACCACTTTCGTTCTATGAAACAAAGAGAATCATTGAGTACCTGCAGAAGATAGATATAGGACTGAGCAGGGTTATTGTTAACAAGTCTGAAGAGTGCGATTTTCTCGGAGAGATTGAAAGGGAGTTCTCCAGATACCAGATTTTTAAAATACCTGTTATGAAAAACCCTGTTGGAATTGAGAATATAAGAAAAATTTGCGAATATCTCGGTGATGCATGATGGATTCCTTAGAGATAATCAGCATTTTGATTATACTTGCGGGAGTAACGGTCTTACAGTTTTTCAGGGGTAGGAAGCTGAATCTGCAACTCGTTGAATTTTATATGAAGGCGACCATAGCGTCATTTAAGCCCGTGGATAGAAATTTTGTTTGGCTCGGTGGTTATATTGGTTACAGAGCTTATTTTGATTTGGAAGATGGATTAAAGCTTGAGTACACCCTAACCCTCCTCCCGAGACAAAGTTTGCTTTATTTTCCGATCTCTTTGCTAACGAACAGACATGACAAGCTGTATCTCGTTTTTAGGCTAAGGAGATTGAATGGAGAGGCACATCTGATTAGAAGAGGATATTACAGATTAAGACCGAAGATAGATGATGAAGTCGCCCTCAGGAAGGAGGTCGTGAGAATTCACGACTTGGAGTACGAGCTTCTTTACGATAAGAGAGAATATGCTGAACTTCTTGTGAATTTTATTGAAGGCTTTACCAAGGTTGGAAATGTGAAGCACATCTCTTTAACACCCTCCACGAAAGTGTTGTACATTCTGATGAAACCTGAGATAGAATCGATAAGGAATGATCTCGAGTACATTTATGAGTTTGTAAGATCGAATGAGGGCAAGTTCTCGCTTTGAAGTGGGAGCCAGCAAGTCACAGCAAATCAAATCGTTCGCAAACTTACCCCTCTGCATAAACCTCATTGAAGCCAGCCTCAGCTATTGTGTACCTGTGTCCCCCCTCTTTCAGTACCCTCTCAATTTTCCTGATCATGGATCTCACCATCATCCAGTTTATAGGTGTGCAAGCCTTGCATGAGGACCTGATGTAGCTGAAGTTAACATAAACCATCNCCCTCTCCCCATCCACCTCTACTCTGTCGATCAACCCTAAATCTACAATGCTCGCATTCGTCTCGGGCTCCTGAATCTCCCTCAACTTTTCGATAATCCGTGAAATGTTTTCAACCATANTGCAAACTCAACGGAAGAATATTTATGTATTTGGTCTGAAAATAAAGCTCCTCTATTCTATAAATCTCCTAAATGACTAACATGTTCGCTCGTTGTGTTATATAGGATTGGAGACAATTAATTATTATATGATGGTGAGTATAAGGTTCCACGGTAGGGGTGGTCAGGGAGCGGTTACCGCAAGCAAGATTCTAGCTGAGGTTTCCTACTTATCCGGATTCATGAGCCAATCAATGCCGTTTTTTGGTGCTGAAAGAAGAGGAGCACCGGTTATTGCCTTTACGAGAATTTCAGATGAAAGTTTATTTGAAACAAGTCAGGTTTATCATCCAAATATCGTTGTAGTGCTTGATCCGGTCATATTGAAAGCGGTGGACATCTTTGCAGGGGTAAAGGAAGGTGGAGTCATAGTTGTAAATACGACAAAGAAACCTGAAGATTTCGAGTTTGAGCAGGAGTATCTTCATATAATCACGGTTGATGCAACCGGCATAGCCATAAAAAACAATCTTCTTCTCGCGGGAANACCTGTGGTTAACACACCAATGCTCGGAGCACTGGTTAGAGCGTTCGAAATCCTGAACATTCCGATCAAGCTTGACACACTCGAACAGGTTGTTCTGAAGAAGTTTGGAAGAGCTGGGGAGAAGAATGCCAAGGCTGTAAGATCTGCGTATGAGGAAACGAGCTATAAGCTGATTAAAGGGATTAAAAAGCACAAAAGAGTGAAAAAGGAAAAGATAGTTGTGGAGGTTCCGATTTCTAAGCCTTCAGAGGGGGTAGCAGGAAAAACAAAATTCTGGAGGGATTTTAGGCCGGATATCGACTATGAAAAGTGCAATTCATGCCTTTCATGCTGGCTACACTGTCCCGAATCGGCAATAAGGGTGAATGACAGGGTGGAGATAGACTACGAATACTGTAAAGGATGTCTTGTGTGTTCTGCTGTTTGTCCTAAGAAGGCAATTAAAACGGATAGAGAGGTGTTTGCAGATGCCTGAAAGAAATTCTGAGATTAAAATTTTAACTGGAAATGAGTGTTCCGCTTACTCTGCAATGAAATCCAAGGTTAGAGTTGTTGCNGCGTATCCCATAACTCCTGCTACACCGGTTGTTGAAACTATTGCCAAGCTCGTAGAGAGTGGAGAAATGAGAGCNAAGTTGATAAGGGTCGAATCTGAGCATTCTGCTATGGCTGCGTGCATAGGTGCGAGTGCGGGTGGTGCGAGAACATTCACCGCAACATCAAGCCATGGTCTTGCTTACATGCACGAGATGCTCCACTGGGCGGTTAACGCAAGAACTCCCGTTGTAATGGCTGTTGCAAACAGAGCTATAGGGCCGGGATGGAATATATGGGCAGATTTAAGTGATTCACTGAGTCAAAGAGATACAGGTTGGATTCAACTCTACTGCAGTGGAAATCAGGAAATATACGACACGATAGCAATGGCATTCAAGCTTGCGGAGGATAGAAAGGTTTTACTTCCTGCTATGGTGTGTTATGATGGTTTTGTTCTATCCCATACTGCCATGCCTGTAGAGGTTACGGATTTTGATGGGTTTCTTGATGAGTATGAGCCCTCATGGAGGTTATCCGCTGAAGAGCCGTTCACACATGGCAATATTGTTCCTCCGGTATATTTTGCGGAACTTCGCCATAACATTCAGAAATCACATGATAGNGCTTTAAAGCTGATGAACAAGGTTGAAGAGGAGTTTTATGAGTTTACAGGAAGAGAAACTCCATTAATTCTTGAAGATTACCGAACAGAGGATGCGGATATCGTGATAGTTACGATGGGTGCAATAGCATCCGAGGCAAAAGTAGCTGTTAACAGTCTGAGGGAAAAGAATGTAAAAGCTGGGCTTCTGAGAGTAAAATCTTTCAGACCATTTCCGGAAAAACAGATCAAGGAGCATCTTGAAGGGAAGAGGGTCTATGTCTTTGATAGAGCGATAAGTCCCGGTTCTGGAGGACCGCTTTTCAGGGAGATTAGATCCGCACTTGCATTTTCTGATGTTAAAAGCATCGTGCCGAGAATTGTTGGTATTGGAGGTGTTGATGTTACCAAGAGAACGATTGAGAGGGCAATATTTGAGAGGAAGATTTGGGTAAAAGAGGTGGTATCATGAAGATATCCGAAATGGAAAGAGAAGAGTTCCTTCTACCNGGAAATACTGCTTGTCATGGATGCCCTTCATCAATGGTATTGAGGACCGTACTAAAAGCTCTGAAGGGAGAGGTTGTGCTTGTAATTCCCGCATGTTGTACCTCTGTGTATATGGGTCCGTTTCCCGGATCCGCGTTGAAAGTTTCGGTATTCAACACCGCATTTGCATCTGCAGCAGCAACCGCATCTGGAATAAAAGCATCGTTTGAGATGCAGGGAGATGATACCGAGGTAGTGGTGTGGGCTGGAGATGGTGGAACCTACGATATCGGACTTCAGGCTCTTTCAGGAGCGGCGGAGAGGAATGAGGATATAATATACATCTGCTACAACAACGAGATGTATTCTAACACGGGCATACAGAGGAGCAGTGCTACACCCTTTGGAGCGTGGACAACTACGACATGGAAGGGCAAGACCGAGCATAGAAAGGACGTCTCCGAAATTATGCTTGCACACGGGGTGCCTTATGTCGCTACCGCTTCTGCGGGATATCTTAAAGATTTATACGAGAAGGTAAAACGAGCTAAGGACATCCGAGGGTTCAGGTACATTGAAATTCACGCCCCATGTCCTCCCGGATGGAGATTTCCGATGGACAAGACCGTTCACATTGCCAAGCTTGCGGTTGAGTCTGGAATGTGGATTCTCTTTGAGCACATCAATGGTGAGTTCAGATTCAGTGGGGTTAGCAAGTCGATCGCTCGAGGAAAGAGAAAAATGAGAAATCTTGAAGAATACCTNACGCTTCAGGAAAGATTTTCCCACATCTCAGATCTTGAATTGAGTGAAATCAAGAGGTATGTTCAGGAAAGATGGAGTAGGTTGGTGAAGTTGGAGGGTGAGAAGGATGCAGTTGTTGCAAAGTTTTATGTTTAATCTAATGCAGGAAGATGATTTTGAGGAAGTTGTATTCTTCAACGATAAAAGTGTCGGGTTAAAGGCGATAGTGGCAATCCACAACACGGTGCTTGGACCAGCCTTGGGAGGCACGAGAATCTGCGAGTATAAAACAGAGCTTGATGCGGTTAGAGATGCAATGAGGCTCGCTAAGGCAATGACAATGAAGGCAAGTGCAGCGGGATTGAATCTTGGTGGAGGAAAAGCGGTAATAATAGGAAATCCCAAGAAAATTAAAAGTGAGGCGTTTTTCAAGACTTACGGTAAATTCATAGAGTCCTTGGCGGGCAGATACATAACCGCAGAGGATGTGGGAACAACGGTTGAGGACATGAGAGTAGTTGCAACCGAAACCAAGCATGTAACTGGAATAGAGCTTGATCCATCACCCTTTACCGCCTATGGTGTATATCACGGGATCAAGGCATGCGTAAAACACATGTTCGGGGATTCGAGCCTTGAGGGATTGACTGTTGCTGTTCAGGGACTCGGAAAGGTTGGAGGAAGACTTGTAGAGCTACTTCTCAATGATGGGTGCCATGTCGTAGCGGCTGATGTGGATGAGGACAGAGTAAGGGAATTCAAAGATAAAGTGGAGATCGTTAGGCCATCAGCAGTCTACTCCGTGAAGTGCGATGTATTCTCTCCTTGCGCTCTCGGTGGGGTTATAAACGAGAACACGATTAAAAAATTGAAGTGTAAGATAGTAGCNGGAGGAGCCAACAACCAGCTTGAAAGTGAGAAGCTCGGAGAGAAAATAGCGGGTATGGGGATAATTTATGCCCCGGACTACATCATAAATGCTGGTGGCCTNATTGCGGTTGCGAGAGAGTATGAAATGGCGGTAAAAGGAAAAGAGGTCAACACGGATAAGATACTTAGAGAAGTAGAGGGGATAAAGGAGAGACTTCTTAGAATATTCGAGATGAGCGAAGAATACTTGGAAAAAGGAAAACCTGTTTCGACCCAAAGGATTGCAGACATTTTTGCGATGGAAAGGATAGAGAAAATATCCTCGATAAGGAAAATGTANCTTCCCTGATTTAAAATTAAATTTTATTTATTTTTTGCTTATTTTGTTTTGTCTTATCTTGTTGCACACCTGTTCCCTTTTCCTTTCAACTTTCTGTCTAT
>MTMT01000049.1 GCA_002010195.1 Archaeoglobus sp. JdFR-32 | reverse complement strand
ACAAGCAGGATGTTGTGAGAACGCGGTAGGCTTGTGTTTTCTCGGGACAGAAGGATTATGGCTAAAAGGAAAATTATTATCTCAACAAACCCCTGCACATTTTTCGGTGTTTTTCTTTGTATTTTAATTTATCCTTTATGTTCGTACATTCTATCAGAAGGCAAAAGTTGGTGAACGAAGTGAATCTGAGACNACAAGAACTAACAACCTCCGAGAGAACTTAAAGATCATAAATCACTGTTAAAAGTCATAAACTCTTCAAACTTATTCGAAATGTTGCTGGTCTGGTACTTTCGAGTTTAATATCTCCCCCATATCGCTCAACGAGTTTTTTAGCTATGTATAGGCCCAATCCTGTGTTATCTCTATCTCCGGTGGTAAATCCTTCGTTGAATATCTTCTCTTTAACTTCTTCTGGTATTCCTTTCCCATTGTCTGAAACTCTTATATCACAATACCCTTCTGATTTTTTAATCTCGATTGTGATTTTCGTTGCGTTTCCGTGCTCTATGGAGTTTCTTATGAGGTTATCAAAAATTGAGATGATAGTTTCATCTGCTAAAACCTTGCATGAACCCCTTATCTCTATATCGACAGGATATTTGTCTAAGATGTTCTCAATAACTTTTTTGATGTCCACTTCTTTTGGTTCTATTCCTGCATGAGATATTTTCTCGAATTCTCTCATTCTGTCTATTAATTCTTCAATTCTTCTTATTGCCTTAATCGATGCGGATATGTACTCTTCATTGTAATTTTTTCCCTCTTTCATGGCTTCGATGGAAAGGAGTATGACATTCAAGTCGTTTATTATGTCGTGTCTTGTTATTTTGTTAACTAACCTGAGGTTATCGTTAAGCCATTCGATTTCGTAAATCCTCTTTTGTATTTCATCGAGCAACTCGTTAATTCTTCTTTCGAGAATGGCTATCTCATCGTCTCCCTTAGCATCAATTCTGTGGTGAAGCTCTTTTTTCTCAATTATTCTGTTTAGTGTGTTGGTAACTCTCAATATTCTACGTATTATTGCTCTGTCTATTATGAGGATGGAGGAAAAAATCATAACCGCCCCGATAATGCTTGCAGAGATTAGGATCGTGTTGATGTAGGATTTTCCCAAAATATAAGCATCCCTGCTCGTTTTTAATTCCAAGCTTAAGATGTTGTTTCCGTATATGTCCTTTACAGGAACGATTCCCTTTATCGTGCTCTCATTCAGTATCACTGTTTTCGGCTTCTCAGTGAGTTCGGTGCTGAACGAAACTTCCTTTNTTAGGAGAGATGAAACTTGCTCTACGAACTCCTCATCGATGTACCGTGCGAATACGAGTGTTCCACGATAGGGTCCTCTCTCCTCGCTTGTTAAAATCGGTCGAGATGAAAACATCAACGGTCTCTCGAGCATTACTATTCCCTTTTTGACATCACTATCGTTTCTNGCTCTTAGACGCTCAAGATGCTCTTTTAATGTTTCTGGAATCGGGATTACTTCTTCTTTATCGAAATCATACCCCTTGGCAAAAACGATGTTTCCCTGCCTGTCCAAATAAATTATATAATTGAGTTTGAAGGTTGTAAAAGTCTCATTGACGAGGTTGGAGCTTATGTACTCTTCATTTCTGTCGATCACGAATTGGTATGAATCATCCCACTCCGCCCAATCCGCACAGTACTTGTTAAGAACCTCTATCTGATTTTTAACTATTTCATATGCCTCAAAGGCCTCATCAATAACATCCCTATTCTCTATGTCTCTTATTGCCGAAATTATGGTTGGATACAATGAGGTGTAAATCAGTAAGACGGAGAGGAGAAGAATCCCTCCTCCGAATGCTATAATCTTCTTTCTTAGCATATCATCTGGAGTTGTATAGAGTTGTATTTATTACTTTCCCGCATGATGACAATTACTACAGTTTTTTAGATCATATAAAATTATTAGATATATTTTTTCAAAAACTTCCTTACATTCTCAGATTCAAGCCAACCCTGATCGAGCTTCTCGAGCAGTCTTTGGATCTTCTCGATTTGTTCCATCATCACTTCTGCGCTTTCTCCCGTGAAGTTGAGCTCAATCATTCCGAGAAGGACATTCAAAGGATTTCTTATTTCATCCACCAGTATTGCGTAGTTTTCAATGTTCCTCTCTATTTGCTCATAGGCGAGTCTTCTTTCCTTCTCGAACTTTCTTTTCTCGGTAATATCCTCGCAGATCTCCACAACCCCTGTTAGCTCTCCTCCCTCGTACACGGGATACGCTTTTATGAACCACACTCTTCCATCAGGGGTAATCGTCTCTCCCTCTTCATAATCTCCGGATTCCCAGCATGCGTAAACGGGACAATCAACGCACGGCTCCTTTCTGTTATGCCATATCTCGTAGCAGTATCTGTCTGTTAGTTCTTCGGGCTTCATGTTAACGGAATCTCCTGCGGTTTTATTAGCCCATGTGATTCTCTTATCCCTTCCGTGGTATATTATAAGCTCATTTATCGAGTTCAGAATAAGGCTTTTCTCCATCTCGGATTTTCTAAGTTTATTTTCAAGAATTTCCCTTTCCGTTATGTCTCGTGCTATGCCTTGTATCGCGACGATTCTTCCGTTCTCTATTATGGGTTGTGATCTAACCTCAAGCCATAGCTCTTTCCCATCTTTTGTTCTGCAGAGGTACTTTTGAACCTCGTTTATGTCCTCCCCCTTTAGTATTCTGTCAATGGTTTGCATGGCTTTCGAAATGTACTCCTTGTCGATTATGTCCGCCAGATTAACTTTCCCCGCATCATCCTTTGTATATCCAAATTTTTCTCGAGCCATCTTATTCCCATCCAACAGCACACCATTCGGATCGTGGATGTATAGGATGTCATTTGCATTCTCCCAGAGTTCTCTGTANCTCCTCTCGCTCTCCTTTAGTCTCTTTTCTGCTTCTACCCTGTCGGTGATGTCTCTGAAATTTACTATTATTCCGTTTACTATTGGGTTGTCAAGCTGATTCCAGCCAGTAGCCTCCACATACCTAATCTCTCCGTTTTTGTGGATGGCTCTGAACTTAATCGTCTTCATGTTTCCCGGAGTCTCGAGCAGAAATAACAGGTTCTCGTAAATGTACTGGTAATCCTCCTCGTAGGCAAATTTGAACACCATTTCTCCTTCGACTTCCTCGGGCTTATAGCCNGCAACCCTCTCAACGGAGGGAGATACATATTTGACTTCCCCGCTCTCGCTTAGAACGAGTATGANATCTGCGGAGTTCTCTACTAACGCCCTGAACCACTTCTCCCTCCTCTNTAGCTCGTTATAAAGCGTTTTTCTATCTGTAATGTCTCTTATAACTGCGAGAACTGCAGTCTCTCCTTTGTATTTAATCAGAGTTGCACTTATTTCTGCGTAAGCTGTTCTTCCGTTTTTTCTTAGCAGTCGAGCCTCGTAGATCGATTCCGCATCCTTTTTACTGAGTCTTTTCTTGTGTATCTCGAGAACTCTGTTGACATCATCTGGGTGGATGTAGTTTGTGAAAGGAGTATTGAGAACCTCTTCTACCTCTCCACCCCACATTTCTGCGAGTTTTCGGTTGAGGAACTTTACCAACCCATTCTGGATTATGAGTATCCCATCCTTGGCGTTCTCCACAACGCATTTGTACATTTCTTCCCTTTCCTCAAGAGTTTCTCTGAGCTTGTTGAATTCTACTTCTTTTGCTTTCCAGTTGATTGCAGATTTGAGGAAGTAGGGAAGCTTCTTGTAGTGCAGAGGTGATTTCATGACATAGCAGTCAATACNTCTTCCAACCTCNGAGAGGACGACCTCCTCTATTTTGGGATGGGCAAGAGCTATAATCGGCTTTGTTTTATCCTTTTTTCTTATTTCTCCTGCAATCTCAATTCCGTCACCCCAGCTTAGTTGCATGTCGATTATTACCGCAGAAAAGTCGTCGATTATTTCCAGTTCTGATTTACTTCTTACTTCGATGATCTCCGAATTTCTGAACTCTGTTCTCAGTACTCTGGTAACCAACTCCCAATCCTTCGATTTATCACAAATAATAAGGATTTTTGATGAATTGTTTCCGTTTTTATTTTCATGATTTTCCATTATCGAACACCTTGGTGCTGTGATTGGACTTTTTAGTNAAACCAAGGTATTTTTATAGTTTACTATACTGAATTAATTATATGAGAAAAATTAAAAATTCGGAATATTTTACTACATCAATCCTCCCGAATAAAATAATAATTGGGTGGTTGTAATATGGGTGTGGGTGAAATAAATCCATTGTTCAAGAGGTGGAGGAAGGGAGACAAAAGGGTAGCATTGATATACCCGAATAGGTATGCTGGAGGAATNTCGAATATAGGGTTGCAGTATATTTATTATCGAATAAATTCGATTTATGGTCTGGTATGTGAAAGGTTCTACACTGATGTTTTTGGTGGTATCAGGAGTCTTGAAACCCGTTCACACCTCAGAGATTTTGACATGGCTCTCTTTTCTATTCAATACGAGGAAGATATTTTCAATGCCTATGAGATTTTAAAGAAAAGTGGGTTTAGGGGTTTAAAGATCGCTGGAGGACCGTGCATAATGGAAAATCCCGTAGTTTATAGGTTGTTCGACATTTTGTTTGTTGGTGAGCTTGAGGCATCGGACCTCATCGAGCGACTTCTAGTGGGTGGTTTTGAAGCGGAGAGGGTGGAGGGAGCGGAGGGAGTTTACTCTTGGAGAGAGGATAGGGTAAAGAGGGTTTACTCCGATCTTGACTCTCACCTTGAGACTCAAATAATTGGAAACGGTGCGTATGGGAAGGCACTACTTCTCGAAATAGGCAGGGGGTGTTACAGGAATTGCAGGTTCTGTATTGTGAAAAGCATATACTCTCCATGCAGATGGAGGGATGAGGAGTTGCTTTTGGGTGTTGCTGAAAACTATGCGGGAGGAGAGGTTGATAAGATTGCTTTAATCTCTCCTTCTCCATCAGATCACCCTAAGTTCAAGGAGATCGTTTTTAAATTAAGTGAACTGGGTTTTACAGTCTCACCATCCTCATTAAGAGCGGATAAGCTTGATGATGAACTTATGGAGTTGTTTTCAAGTTTTGGGTTGAGAACACTAACTGTAGCTCCTGAAGCAGGCTCTGAAATCCTAAGAAAGGTTGTTAATAAAGGTATAAGAGAAGAAGATGTAGTTAATTCTATTTTGCTCGCTGAAAGATACGGAATTGAAAAGATGAAGTTCTACTTTATGATCGGCTTGCCCGGTGAGACGGATGAAGATCTCGAGGATATTTTGGAGATGGCGATGTATGCTAAGAGGCATCTCAAGAGGGTGGAAGTATCGGTAAATCCACTGGTTCCTAAACCTCACACACCATTTCAGTGGTTGGCGTTTGGAGGGAAGGAGAAGTTTGATGTGAGAGTAATAAAAGAGCTGAAGGAAAAAATAAGGGTTCTTGGGAGGGAATTCAGGAAGGGTGGGATTGAATTTGAGGCACCGAAGGTGGAGGATTTCGTAATCCAGACTGTCTTGTCGAGGGGAGGCAGAGAGGTTTTTGAACTCGTTGAGAGGGGGAGGAAGAGGGCGTTTAGGAGTATATTCGACATGGGCTTGGAGAAGTACCTTGACTCCTTTGAAGATGAGTACGAAGACTTTCCTTGGAGTGTTGTGGATCACGGTTACAACACAAAAAGACTCAGAAGGGAGTATGAAAGGGCTTTGAGATTGGTTGAGTAGCTTTTACCTTTGTTCACCTCCGAAACTTATGGTGACTCTCAGCTTAAGTCGCCACATGAGCAGAATATCTCGTTTATTATGCTATAAAGTTCATCGAAGTTCTCCTTCCTCGTTGCTGAAATCTTTACTCTTCTGAATCTTAGGGTAGTAAAGTTGTAGAACGGTATCAGGTTTGCGATTAGCTCTGACAGAACACCCTCTCTTTTCACCAACTCCTCTTGTATGTTCTCGATTTCTGGAGGGTAGAATATGTCGGATTTGTTGAAGACGGTAACGGTTTCAAGTCCAGTTCTGAGAGAGATCACCGCACTCTGTGCTATTGCGGAGAGATAACCCTCGATTGTTTTACACAGCTTGGAGTCTATTAGAAAAATTCCGCATGTAAAATCTCTTAACTCCCTCGTAAATCTCTCTCCAAAATCAGTGTATAGAAATAGTTCGAGTTGTCCGGGAGTATCGTAGAGAACGAACTCATCTTTTAGAATCAGTTCATCTATATTTTCGAGCAGGATGTCCATTGACTTTAGAAGAGCTCCGTTTATTCCAAGGGAGTATTCTTTCATTATTTCCTCCGCTTTAACGAAATCTCTGGCATTTATATCGCATTCATATGCTGGAGGTGTGGCGGTATCGAGATTAACTCTTTTAACGGAGTAGTTTTCTTGNAGAAAATCACCGAACTCCTTTACGAGTGTGCTTTTACCGCTTCCCGCGTGACCGAGAACTAAGATATTCACACCATCTCTATCGGGTGAAAGATTTAAACATTTTTTGTGTTTACTGTTGTGATGTAGGGGTACCACTTTTGTGAGAACTCNCCTGCCTGCCACTCTCTGCACTTCATTTATAATGTTCTCTGCGATCTTTTTGCCGAGAATCGTTGAGATCTTTTCTTCGTTGCTTAGGATATCATCATAACTTTTTATTCCTGCATTGTATAGTTTTCGAGCTCTAACTCTTCCAACCCCCTTTATTCCAACTAAGTCTATGAGTTCTCCCTTTATCCCGTATTTAATTCTGAAATCAAGATTTTTCAAGGTGTTTGAGTGGTAGTTCATATTCTCCGCAATCCTTCGCAGGGAGTAGGACAGCCATTCCGCACTCTCGATGATTCTCCTAAGATCACCGGGTGAAATTCCGAATTTCTCACAGATCGTATCCTCATCTTCTTCGTTGATCCATTCTTGAATGCATAGTGCGGTTTTGAACTCTCTCAGAAACCAGTCATAATCTATTGAGTATCCTGAAGGATAGTATGTTAGTTCATCTCTAACGGAGAACGCCTCATCTTCAACCCAATCATCGGATTTCTTGAGATAGAGCTTCTCCATATCGGGAGTTCTGCATATCAGGTGTAGGGTTGCAATCTCGGAAAGGTCATCGAACCTTTTCAAGCAGTCTATGAAAATAAATCCAGAGAGCGGATCGATATATAGTTTTGACACTAAACTGCCGGTTGAAGTCGGTAAGAGCACTCCCGACTCGTTTTCTATGAATCCCCACTTTTCAAGCTGTCCGACCACTCTCTCTATCTCGAAAACGGGAGAAACTTGATTTTGGTAAAAAAAGAATGTATCGGAGAAAAATTCAATGAGTTCATCCATAGTTCTGGCAAACTCCTCGGAGATCAAAGAGAGGGTATGGAATCTAAGATGTGTTTCTGCACCAAGTTTTGACTCTATGTCCTCAGGTCTGCCGAAGATGTATCTCTCAAAAACGGAGGATTTTTCGCTTTTGTTTCTGACTACCAGTATTGCCTCACCTCTTGGATCCATTCCCGGTCTTCCTGCTCTCCCTGCCATTTGCTTGTATTCCATCACCTTTATGGGAACGCTTCCGTAGCCCTCAAATCGGTAATAGCTTTTTATTATGACTCTTCTGGCTGGAAGGTTCACACCGGCGGAGAGTGTTGGTGTGGACACAACAACCTTGATTCGTCCATCTCTGAATGCATCCTCAACTATTTTTCTCTGAGAGTTTAGCAATCCCGCATGATGAAATGCAGAACCAAGTCTGATGCAGTCCGCAAGGTTTCTGCTCATCTCACCTTCGTTTTCCTCCAGAATCTTTTTTGCTATGTCCTCGTTTTCGTTCGGATTTATAAACTTCATTGTTACGGTAGAAAGCCTCTTTGCTGTCGCTTCGGCGTTTCTTCTCGTTGAATCGAAAATCAATACTTGCCCGCCCTCTCGTAGGCAGTCCACTGTTAATACAGAGATATCTCCTCTCCCAATTTCTTTGGTTTCTATCTCTCCGTTGGATGTTAATTCGAGAACACCGTTTGAGTAAACACCCTCGTAAAGTTTCGTGGGTCTCCAGTCTGAGAAATAAAGTTCTGCATTCAACCATCCCGAAATCTCATCTGCATTTGGGATGGTAGCGGATAAGGCGATAAATCTAACCTCGGGGTTGATTTTTCTGAATTTTGCAACTATGATTTCGACAACCGGACCTCTTTTTCCGGAGTCAAGGAGGTGTATTTCATCGATAATTACGCAGGTTATCTTTTTTATCCAGCTTGCTCCGTTTCGTAGAAAAGAATCCGCTTTTTCGGAAGTGGTTACAATTATATCGCTGTCTCCAAGCGCTTCCTCTCTTGATTCGAAATCACCTATGGAGTATGAGGTCTTAACTCCGATTTTATCCCATTTCTGGAACTCCTCATATTTTTCTACTGCGAGAGCTCTAAGTGGGACGATGTAGAGGCATTTTCCACCCTCCATTATCTCTCTGATCATAGCGAGTTCTGCAAGAAGGGTTTTACCACTCGCGGTAGGGACAGCTATGACGAAATTCTTCTTCGAGAATAAACCCAAGTTAATAACATCTTCCTGAGGAGGGAAAAGCTTTTTTATGCCCTTCTCTCTTAGGATGTCCACAGCATATGTTGAAATAAATGGTTCTAACTCCTCAACATCCATATTCATTTTTGTTAGCTCTCCATCTCTAATTAAATTTTTTTGGTGTGGTGTTAAAGTAAATGGCTTAAGTTTAATGTCTACTTACTCTGTATTGGTTTTTATCTATTGGCTATGATGCTTCTCTCATTTGTTGTATTGAGTTTTACTTATTTTTCTCTCGAAAATATAGTGCTCGTAATTATTCTCAACTACATTTTTGGTTTTTGGCTATTTTTTAAGTTTGTAGCATTAAAAAGCAGTGGGTCAGTGGCTTTAACATGTGTAGCTACTTATCGTGGGAACTAAGACATCTGCAGTAATTGTTTTGTTCATTGGAATACCGCTCAGATATTGTGGTAAAAAACGAGACTCTCAGAAACCATACTAAATTGATTTTTTGTAAGACCAATGTGTAACAATATAGAAACAAGCTAAGCCACGGGCGGGAATTGAACCCGCGACCTCGTGCTTACCAAGCACGCGCTCTGCCTACTGAGCTACCGTGGCGGTGTTATGTATCGCAACACACTCTACTGTCACTATGGATTGAGTTGTGAAGGGATTAATAAATTTACGGTTGTGGGTGGGGTTTGGATTTTGATCGAGCTAAGTTGTTGAGTCAAGTAAAAGTTCATCAGAATCGTGTTGCTGTGTTGCTGGCTTCATCGTGTTTAAGCTTTCATATTTTCTTGTTTGGATTAATTAAATAAAAGTTTACGGCATAAAAATTTAGTACACCTTCAAGAAAGGTATGGACATGAGATGGAATATCATAACCCTCCTTACGGACTTCGGGGATTTTTATCCGGGAGTTATGAAGGGTATGATTCTTAAAATAAATCCCAAGGCTAAGATCGTGGATATAACGCACTCTGTTGAACCTCAGAATGTACTTCAGGGTGCTTTTCTCCTATGGAACTGTTCGAAATACTTTGAGAACTCAATTCATGTTGCGGTAGTTGATCCGGAAGTTGGAAGTGATAGGGATGCGATTATCGGCGTCTCGAAAAGAAACATCTACATAGCTCCGGATAACGGAATCCTATCTGGTGTCATGGATGAGATAGATGAATTCTACAGAATAATTCCGGAAAAAACAGCTATCTACTCTCGTAAATTGTCATCAACATTTCACGGAAGAGATGTGTTCGCTCCAGCTTCCGCTCTTGTGTCAATAGGAAGGATGGGTGAAATTGTAGAAAAAGCAGACTTAAAACCGGTTAAACTTGAAATTTTTAAGACGGAGGTCAGGAGAAATGCGCTGGCATGTAACATAGTATATGTAGATTCTTTCGGCAACATCGTAACAGACCTGAGAGAAGATGAGTTGAGCAAACTCGACTTAAGTGGATTCTATCTAGATGGTGTGGAAATACCCTTGGTAAGAACATTTTCGGATGTGGAAGTGGGTAAACCTCTCGCTTACATCGGTAGCTTTGACACTCTTGAAATTGCGGTTAGAGAAGGTAGCGCATCTCAGAAATTCGGATTAAAATCAGGAAGGTTGGAGTTGGAGTTCAGATTTTAATTAAAATTTGAAATGTAATTGAAGTCGAAATTTTTTTAAAGTTAAAATTGATTCAGAGTTAATTGCACATTGGTGATGCAGAAATGGGATCGAACTCGAGAATTGAGCTAAACTCAAAATTTCTGCAATTGTTTAAAGTACTCTCCGTAGTAATAGTTTTGACCGCGACATCTATCGGAGTTAGTGTTGTATCGGGCATGAAAATGGAATTTGACGCATTCTGGTGGCATCTTTTGTCGAGTTCTCTTATTGTAGGTGTTCTATCCTACTTTACGATTAAATCCAAGTTTTATGGAGTTAGACTCTTCTTGACGATACTATTTGTGTTTTTTGGAATTTACACATTCAATACTCAGATTGAGGCTGTATTCTTTAGACTGGACATACCCCGGGAGGAGGTATTTAAAATTCTGGTTTCTGGATTTTTCACTGCCTTTTTATCTGCGATCCTTCTCGTTATGACCTTTGGAAAGCATGAAGGGTTAAGTCTGAGCAAAACTCCATCGGTATCTCAGGAGCTTGTTTTGAGGGTGATTCTCTGTGATTTTGTCTACATCATTCTGTATATTGTTGCGGGAATGATAGTCTTCCCTTATGTTAGGGAGTTTTACACAACACTACCAGACATTTCCCAGATTCTTTTTGTACAAACCATCAGAGGGCTCGTGTACATCGGCTTAGGCTTGCTCGTGATATATTCGATGGGTGGCAGAATCTCGGAAATAGCAATCACATTGGGCTTAATATTTTCTGTTCTCGGTGGAATAGCTCCTCTCTTGCTACCAAACCCATACATGCCTTTTAACATCAGAATAGTTCATCTGGTTGAGATTGGAGTCTCGAATTTTGTTTTTGGGGCTATTGTGGGATTTGTGTTCCGGGACATGGCTGAGTAAATTTGGGTTTGAGTAAATGTTAACTACTTAAAAAGGAAAAAATGGAGTATGCATCCACTCCTGAGGAAAGAAGGGTTCATCCTTGATGTTGACGGGGTGATTGGTAGGGGAAGGAAGCCAATCCCACCCGCTGTTGACGCAGTGAAAAAGCTGATTGAGATGGGGAAGATAGTTGTTTTTGTATCGAACAATTCCACGAGAAGTAGAAGGATATATCTCCAAAGATTCAAAGAATACGGGCTAGATGTGGATGAGTCTCAGATGATCCTTGCAACTTATGTGACTGCCGAATACATAAAAGAAAAGCACGGAAAAAGCAAAATTTTTACAACAGGTGAGGATGGGTTGAAAGAAGAACTCGTTCTTGCGGGACATAAGGTGGTTGATTACGACGAAGCTGAGGTACTTGTTGTAGGATCTAACAGAGGTATAAATTTCGAGATAATGACTAAAGCACTTAGAATGTGTCTTGATAAAGCCAAGTACTACTATGCTACGAACCCCGATAAGATATTTCCTTCGGAAGATGGTCCAATTCCCGGCACGGGAATGATAGTGGGCTCTCTCTACTGGATGACCGGTAGATTGCCAGATCGAGTTTGTGGAAAACCGGAGAGGGTTATAATGGATCTGACTCTGAAGAAGGTTGGTTTGAGTGCGGAGGATGTCGTTGTTGTGGGGGATCAAATAGACATCGATGTGAAAGCTGGGAGGGTGATAGGTGCGAAAACTCTTTTGGTCCTCTCTGGAGTAACAACGGAGCAAAATCTTGAAGAAATGGTTAGAAAGGCAGGTATAAAACCGGATTATATTCTTAGAGATCTCAGTGGGTTATTTAACGCTTAGCGGAATTGGATATTTTTTGCGGTCATTATTTTCGATGTTTTTATTTTTAATCTCATCATGCTTACATTTTTCATTTTATTTTTTAATAATAAAATTTTTAAAATGGAGTATTCAGCTGTATCTGGGTGTTTTTTCAAGTTTTCATGAAAATCTATGTTAAATAGCTGTGGTATCTTAATCCCTCTTTTGAAAACTCTTTTCAAAATATACTACTGCATTATCATCATCATATAATAATTGTTATTAATATGATGATTAAATAATCATAAAATGAAAAAATTTTTAAAATAATATCTGCACTTATAATTGATGTATGCTCAAATCCCCTCTTACATTTCTAAGAAGAACATTTTCGTTCTCTTTGTTGTTTTTACAATCCTTAACTTCACGGATCTTTTAACAACGATATTTGCCTTAAATACTGGACTGTATCATGAAATGAATGTTTTCATATCGTTTCTTTTCTCGGTATCTCCTCTATTCATGTCTCTGTATAAAATTGTGGTTCCCTTGCTTCCCTTTGGGTTTTTGTTCTGGTACAGGAAGAGGGTGTTTGTGGAGAACTACACAAATCTTACCTACTCTGAGAAACTGAAGGTTGTTATTATAAGCTCCGTTTTTCTTGCTATGGTGTTAAGCACGATCTTTTACGCGTATGTGGTTATCCACAACATCCTACTTCTTCTCTGAGTTTGCGGATTTGATGTAGGGGATAAGTTCCCTCAGGTTTTTTATCCTAATATCTGAAAGATCGTAAAACTCATGAATTATGTCTTTGTTTTTCTCCGTTTCAAGTAAAACCGTTCTAATTCCTGCGAGCTTTCCGGATATTAGATCGAATTTAAAGTCTCCTACCGTGATGCTCGTATCTGGTGTGGATTTGGATTTTACCAAAGCAAGGATCATTGGAAGGGGGGAGGGCTTGGGGAGGGTTGACTCTCTGCTGATTATGTAGTCGAATTCTATTCTGAACTTTCTCTTGAATTTTTCCGCAAAAATCTCCGCACTCTCTCTGCAGTTTCTTGTTACAATACCCTTTTTTATTCCAGAATTGTCGAGAAACACCATCAATTCCTTAACACCTTCATTCAACTTGGAGTTCTTGGCTGATTCGATCTCAAATTTTTTGAGTATCTCGAATTTTCTTTTCCTTTCCTCGAGAGGAGACTTGAGTATGCTTTCGAGCACAAATCTTTCTCTTATCTCGAGAACCTCTCTGATTCGATCGAAAGGTAGGTTGAACTGGGTGAGTGTGCCATCCAAGTCGAATATTACATTCTCTACCCTTCCATCCCTGAAGTTTTTGTTCCTCATTTCCAGCCATTTTTACATTTGGAAGGTAAAAATTTTTGGGAATTGTACGCTGGTGAGGGTTGTAAGGTTGTCGGTAAGCCCGAAAATGTTTAATTTTCTGAGAATGAATTAGTTTGCATGGACAGGAAAACTTGCTCGATCTACTTGGTGCTCGCCCTGATAGTTTTTGTATCTTCTATCTCAGTTTCACATGCGGAGTTCGTTAACGCAACCGAAGTTAACATAAAGGCGGTTGCTGTAAAGAGTACTGAACCTCCAGAGGGGGCAGTAATAAACATTTCCGTGATCGTAACCCCCGGAGAGGGCAGAGTTTTCGTCTCGACAATCCCTTACACCCAGATTGATATGCAAGGAAGTGCTCAACTTGCAGCATTAACTGCCTGTGACATTTTAGGGCTTGATTTTATGAATTATGACTTCTTCTTCACAGTCGAAGCAAATTCACCGATTGTTGGTGGTCCATCGGCTGGAGGTGTGATGACGATAGCTACGATGTCTGCTTTAAAGAACCTCACTCCCAGAAGCGATGTTTTCATGACCGGAATGATATATCCTGATGGCTTTATAGGTCCGGTGGGCGGAATTCCGTATAAGCTTGAAGCATCAGCAAAAAGCGGTGCCAAAATCTTCCTGATTCCCAAGGGACAAAGGGTTGTAAATATTGAGGAAACAGTTCAAGAGAAAAGAGGCCCATTTATTTTTGTAACTACAAAAACAAAGCCCATTGATCTGGTAGAATACGGAAAAAAACTCGGAGTTGAGGTCATCGAGGTAGAAACTGTGGAGGAAGCGTTCTTGTACTATACAAACCAGACCATCGTTAAACCCCAACTAACAACAAACCTTTCCAAGTATTCCGATCTACTGAAAATGCTTGCAGAGATAATGAAGAGGGAAACTAACGATTTGTACCGGAAGGTAGAGAAATTTGGAATATCTGATAGGGCAAGGGAGATGATCAGGAAGGGAGAGGAGAGTTACAGGAAGGGTGACTATTATACCTCAACGAGTCAGTACTTTACCGCTAAGATTGAGTTAAGGGGTATTTACTACAAGAACACTGTGAAAAATGAAAACGATCTTGAAATAGAGCTGAATGCTGTAGAAAGAGAAATTAACGAGAGCAAACAGTACCTTCTGTCGCAAAAGGAAATGGGAGTAGAGTCATTTCAGATTTTTGGTGCAGC
>MTMT01000081.1 GCA_002010195.1 Archaeoglobus sp. JdFR-32 | reverse complement strand
AACTTCAATCCGAAGATTGATTCTGCATCCGTACGCTAATACTCCCTTAGATACTCATAGAGGGTTGTTCTTTGAACCGGTATTCTATTTGAAGTTCTGATTAGGGCTATGAGTTCGTTCACATCCATAAACTCTCCGGAAGTCGCTCCCGCAGACTTTGAAATGTTTTCCTCCATCAGCGTGCCTCCAACATCATTAGCCCCGGTATAAAGTGCCACTTGAACGAGTTTTCTGCCGAGTTTTACCCAAGAGGCTTGGATGTTCTGAATTTCAGGATGGAGGATTATCCTTGCAAGTGCTATCACCAAGAGATCATCCAGCCCAGATGATCCCTTAGAAATCCTTCCAAGCTCATTGTTTTTCGACATAAACGGGAGCGGAATGAACTCGGTGATTCCGCCGGTTTCTTTTTGTATTTTTTTTATTACGAGGAGATGCCTAATCCTATCCTCCCACGTGTCGATGTGTCCGTACATCATGGTTGCGGTTGTTGGGATCCCAACCCTATGTGCGGTTTTAACAACCTCAATCCATTCATCCGTGGTTAGCTTCTCAGGGCATATTTCCAATCTAACTTTATCTACGAGAATTTCTGCGGCNGTTCCGGGCATGGAATCAAGTCCTTCTCTTTTCATCTCCTTCAGCGTATCCTCTAAATCCATATCGCTATTTCTCGATGCATGAAGCACCTCCATCGGTGAAAAAGCATGAATGTGAATTTTTTTACTGACCTCTCGCACCGCTTGGAGTATCGAAACATAGAAATTCACATCCGCATTCTCAATCAACCCGCCTTGTATGCAGACTTCCGTACATCCGTAATCAACCGCCTCTTCAACTTTCTCCTTAATTTGTTCATAACTTANCAAGAACTTCTCTCTGTTCCTGTAGGAGCAGAACTTGCATCTGTTCACACAAATGTCTGTGAAGTTTATATTACGATTTACGACAAAAGATACCTTATCTCCATTGACATCCCTTCTTATCGAATCNGCAATTCTAAAAGTTTCATAGGGGTTGGAGAGCAGATGAATATAATCCTGTACTAACATCATGAGACCTCCTTCAGCTATTGGTTTTCTCGTTGCTTTTATTAATTTCTGTTTCCATTTAATCCTCCCAAATTTCCTCACCCGGAATTCCTACTTTTCAATCGACCCTCTTAGTTTCGTACCCGTTGATTCTGAATCCATCTTCATCAGCTAAGGACTCTATCAAGCCCGTCGTTTCCTCTCCGAACCATCCAAGCTTTATGTACTTCGGATAAACCGGAAGTCTTTCTTTAAGACGGTACTCACTATTTAAACATCTTTCGATTTTTTCAATCTGGGGCCAAGGCGATTCCGGGTTTATGTAATCGATTGTTGTGTCGGATATGCCTCCGATATCCCTTGCTCCAGCCTTTATAAATTTGATGATCTCTTCTATCCTTATAAGGTTNGGAGGTACCTGAATTTCAACATCTGAAGGAAGAATCTTTCTTGCATTTTCTACTATCTTTAGCATGAAGTTGATTTTCGGTGGAGGATGGTTTTGCATCAGGGTTCCTTGTTTTGGTTTGAAATTCTGGATGATGCATTCCTGAATGTGTCCGTAATTTTCATGGACTTCCTTTATGACCTCTATTGAATACATATCATCGTAAAAACTCTCACCTATTCCAACAAGAATTCCGGTTGTAAACGGAATCTTCAACTTTCCCGCACTTTTGATCGCTTTTATTCTCTTCTCTGGTTTTTTGCCGGGACTGTCGTGATGACATGGTAATTCCACAGCCTGTTCCAGCATCAACCCCATGGATGCATTAAACGGTCTTAATTTCTTCAACTCCCCATAGGATAGTATCCCCGCATTCGTATGAGGTAGCTTGTTTTTCCTTATAGCCAACTTATTCATCTCGATCAGGTAGTCAATGAAACTTTTGAAGCCAATCTCCCTTAATCTGGAGTTCACTCCCTCTATATCACCCGGTCTTTCCCCGAATGTGAAGAGAGCTTCGGTGGAGAGAGGAGAGGTTGAGATAATCCTATCAACCTGTTCCGGTGTTAGAATGTCCGGATTATCAGACCTGAAACCGCAGTAGTGACATCTATTCCTGCATGCCCGTGTTAGCGGTATGAATACATTTCTTGAGAAGGTTACCAAGTTTTTCATTTCAGACATCTCAGGTTCTTGAGAATCGAATTTGTAATTAAGGGTTTTGGAGTTTGCGGAGATGGAGCCGAAAAATGTCATTGTGCACGGATCGAGATGGATCGAGAGCAATAAACCGAATTCGTTTTAACACAGCAGAAGAGCTTGAAAAACAAGAGGAAAAAGAGCGAGATATAAAAAATCAAAAAAATTCCATAAAATGTGTTACAAAAAACGAAAATTTGAAAATGAAAACAATCAAAATAATCATTGAAGAGGTGGTTCAATGAAAATTGCAATAATCGGCGGTGGAGCGGGAGGTATGAGTTGTGCATCCAGAATAAGAGCATTAAAACCTGAATGGACGGTCTCTGTTTTCGAAGCGGGTGACTTCGTGAGTCACGCACCATGCGGAATACCGTATGTTGTGGAAGGCATAAGCGAGACTTCCAAGCTGATGTACTATCCACCCTCGGTTTTCATCGAAAAAAGGGGGATAGACTTGCACATGAGGGCAAAGGTAACGAAAGTTAAAGACGGATCTTTGATATATGTGGAGAGTGGTGAAGAGAAGGAGACAGAATGGGATGTGCTCGTTTTTGCAACGGGAGCAATTCCGAGTTTGCCACCCATAGACGGTATTGATATGGAGGGCATATTCACAGTCGATCTTCCCCCAGATGCGGAGAGGATCAAAAGCTATCTGGAAGGGGTCGATGATGTTGTTATCGTAGGATCGGGCTACATCGGGCTGGAGATGGCCGAGGCTATATCCGCGAGGGGCAAAAATGTGACCGTACTGGAGATGCTTTCTCACCCCCTTCCGAACTTCGATACTGACATCGCGGAGAGAGTTAAGNGAGAGATGGAGAAGAAAGTTACCCTGAAACTGAACGAAAAGGTTTCTGCATTCGAAGGGAAGGATAAAGTGGAGAGGGTTATAACAGATAAAGGTGAGTACAAAGCAGACATGGTTATAGTTGCAACGGGAGTAAAACCGAATGTAGAGCTTGCTGAAGGATTCGTAAAACTCGGGAAGACGGGAGCCATCTGGACGGACAANAGGATGAGGACCAATCGAGAAAATGTTTATGCTGCAGGAGATTGCGTCGAGACACACCACATGATCACCGGAGAAAGGGTGTGGATTCCCTTAGCCCCTCCCGGTAACAAGATGGGGTATGTAGCGGGTGTGAATATATCTGGTGGAGAGCTTGAGTTCCCGGGAGTTCTCGGAACACAAATTACGAAATTCTACGACCTCGAAATAGGTAAAACCGGTTTGAGTGAGAAGGAGGCAATAGAGGCTGGATTCGAACCCAAAGCTACGTTCATAAAAGCCCAAACNAGGGTTCACTACTATCCCGGAGGAAAGGAGACAATGATCAAGGTTGTTGCAGATAGTAATACAAAAAAACTGCTCGGAGCACAAATTGTGGGTTACGATTCTGTACTTGCAAGACTGAACTCCATGGCGGTAGCAATCCAAGCCGGATTTACCACCAAAGATTTGTTCTTCGCTGATTTTGCCTATGCTCCTCCTTTCGCACCTACTTGGGAGCCCTTAGTTGTCGCAGCAAGAACGCTGAGGTTCTGAGTTCATTAATCGAAGTTTACAATTAATCAGGGCAAAAAACGGTAAACTTTTTTATTTTTTGACAATTCATTCAAGCAATGGATTCTCTCTCGGAAATTGCAGAGAAAATTAAAAACTGCAGAAGATGTGAGTTATGGAAATCAAACACGAACTATGTCCCGGGAGAAGGCAATGAGAACTCTAAGATAGTGTTTATCGGAGAGGCTCCAGGAAGAGAGGAAGATGTTCAGGGAAAGCCGTTTGTAGGAAATGCCGGAAAGCTTCTAACCGAGATGATTAGCAAAAAGCTCAAACTCAGCAGAGACGATGTTTTCATTACAAATGTTTTGAAGTGTAGGCCCCCCAAGAATAGGGACCCTCTCCCGGAAGAAGTTGAAAAGTGCAAACCATACCTTATCGAGCAATTAAAGCTGTTAAAACCCAAAGTTATAGTCTGCCTCGGTAGGCATTCAGCAAAACTGATATTTGAGTTGTTTGGCATGGAATTCAATGGAATTTCCTCAATCAGGGGAAAATTTTTTGAAATAAAAACCGAATGGGGTGACTCAAAAGTTGTGGCGGTATATCATCCAGCAGCAGTTCTCTACAGACCTCAATTGAGAGAGGTTCTGGAGAGAGACTTCGAAAAGATTTCATCAGCTATAAATCTCAAAAACACGAGAAGAGGCATGAGAACCCTAAACGAGTACTTCGATTTATAGACCCTCGATTTATAGACCCGAGTTCACCTAACAGCTTTTAACTCCCACTCCGTGAGTTGTAAACCTTCAGCTCCATTGCAGGTTTTACCATCATAATCAGCAAGGAGGAGACAATACAGAAAAATCCGAGGTACAGCAGAGATACAGCGTAGTTGCCAGTGATATCCATTATATATCCAGAGAGAGATGGCCCTATTATCCCAGCAACAAACCCGTAAGCGGTAAAAATCAACCCAAATATGGCTCCAAAATGCTTCAAACCGAAACAATCACTTGCAAGCGGAGCGGAGACTGCAAACATAGTTCCAAATGAGTATCCAATCACCGCCGTAAGAACTGCTGACACAACAGGATCGAACGAAAAGATTAGTAGGATGTACGATATCCCGGCAGAGAAAAAACTTAGGCTCATAACAAGATTTCTACCATATTTATCCGAGATTAACCCAGATATAAATCTGCTAAGCCCGTTCATTATGTTGAAAGATGTTAGGAGTAAAACTGCACTTGATATTGCAAATTTCTTACTCAAGCCAATTTGAATGGAGAGAGTTACCATAGATATGCCTCCTGCACCCTGAAGTGCCCAAACAAGCCACAACAACCAAAAATTTCTTGTTTTCACACTATCTTTTACGGTCATAGACGGCAAATCTACCTCAACCTCCTCAATTCTCGGTGCTGAGACTATGATAGATGACGGTATTCCTGTAGCAAGTATCAACACAGAAAGAATCTGATTCATTCCAACATATCCGAAATTCTGAAACATCAAAAGGAAAATTGGTGACATTATCCCTGCGGATAAGCCAAAAATCATGGTTAGTGCCCCAGAAACGAGCCCCCTCGTCCTCGGAAACCACATCTGCACAACAGTAACTGTAGGTATATACACCAAGGAAGATTGAATGCCATTGATAACTCCCCACAAATAGATAGTGTAGATGGATGTGACGTTCGTAACGAAGATAAGACCTAAAGAACATAAAAATATCCCTATCAAAACTATAATCCTGAACCCCACTACCTCCTGCAATTTACCCACAACAAACATGAATGCACCAACACAGAAGAGAAGAAAGAACATTAAATTCCCTATCTCTCCACTTCCCACTCCCAACAGTTCTTTCCAGTAGGGGCTTATAACTCCCGAGTATCCAAATACAAGTGATCCCGACCAGAATAGAACGATCATGCTTCCGATAAAAGAACCATATTTCCGAAAAGCACCCTCCACGATCCCACCTTTTTTGTACTTTGGTGTTGATTGTTGACTAAGATGGTTGAAATGTGTTGAGCGATTATAGATATGTTGACTACCCANCTATTAATTTTCCCTCAACCTCTACCTCAAAATCATAAAAGGAAAATATAAAAGTAGAAATCCAGCTCAAAGAAGATTGCAATTCTACATTAGATCCTTTACAATGTTCCTTCTGCACCAAATCAATAAATATGCGCGAGCCGGGATTCGAACCCGGGCTAACGGCTCGGAAAGCCGTTGTCCTACCACTAGACTACTCGCGCTTTGTTTTAGTTGAGCTATTGTCAAACCCTCAAGCGATGTTGAGTCCTTCACCAAGCTTAACGAATTTCCCTAATCTTTTCCATCTCAATGGATTTATGAAATTTGTGGTTTGGTTGTTGTGTTGGCACCAAGGTTAAGAACTTACGAAGGTTGGCACAGAAACCATAGAGACCAGATAGGCAGAAATTGCAGAAACCAGACCGACAACATCAGCACCTACATCTTACCTCAATCTCTCCTTTATCTCCCTCAGCTTAATTTCACAAAACTTGAAGATCTCCTTTCCATCCTCTCTGCTCAAACTACCATCTGCGAGGTAAGAACCTATATACGGATAGAGAAAATTATCAACTTCCCACTGGATTCTTTCATACGAAATGTTATCGATCTCCGCCATTTCATCAAGCATTTTCCCTATTTTCTCAATCAATTCATCCCTTAAGTGCATAAAAAAACATCTCCCACGGAGGTTAAAAAGTTAACTAGCTCATTAAACTCAAGCAATCAACTCTCCAATTTAAACTTCTCGATAACATTCCGCCAATAATTAACCCTGCTTTTTAGAAAATCAATCAGAATACCCATCTTCGAATAGTAAACAAATGTTTTCCTTCCACCATTCTGAACCCTCACTCTTCCAAGTATTTTCATCTTGTACAACTTTCCAACGGACTTATATGCCGTGCTTTCATCAATCCCGAGTTTGTTCGCTAATTCCTTGACGCTCTTAGGCTCTTCAATAAGCTCAAATATGATCTCGATCTCGCACGGAGTTACATCCATCAAACCTCTAAAAATTTTATCATTTTTTAGTTCAGTTAAAATTTTATTCTTATCTTTCTCATTCATTGATAACACCACTAATGTTATATCCAGATTCTGTAAGAGTATGCCAAATAAAAATCTTACTAATNGAAATTAAATAAAATAGGAAGAAAAATTTAGGATAATAAAAATGTAGAAATTTGCTCCATTCGAGCTACCAAAAGCAACATATCCTCGACGACCAATCCATTACGGATCATCGAATAGAAACTCCTTTTCCCTTGATAACTTCCTTATAGTATCCATTTGAGAGAGGGCCAACTCTCTTGCCTTAGAAACATCCGGTTTTGCAACAATTTTTCCGTTTTCAACATATTTCCTGAGTAACGGAGACTTTCCATCCACAGGAGGAGCATTGAATAGTCTAATTTCGTCTTCGAGCTTGTTCCAGTCTCTGTATACCTGCTTTTTACCGCCTCTCTTTCCTCTCTTCGCCGAGAACACTCCCTCCCTCTCCACAATATCGAGAGCGAAATCCATCGGCTTAGCACCGGCGATCATTGTTCCAACACCGAAAACATCAACAATGTCCCTCAACTCGAGGATTTCATCAAGGGAAAGTCCTCCGCTAACGACAATTTTTACATTCTCCTTACCCCTTATGTTCATCTCCCACCTAACTTCCTCAACTATCTTTCTGAAATTTCCCCGTCTGGAACTCGGAGTATCCAACCTTATACCGTCAATTCTTTTGAGGCTTTCACAAGCCAATATCGCTTCTGTTTTTTCATCATAGTATGTATCGACGAGGTATGTTCTCGGCACATCCTCATCAACCACCTCGTCAAAGTACCTCCATGCTTTCAACTGATCTCCAACCGAGATTATCAGGGCATGGGGCATAGTGCCCATACTTTTGATTCCAAGGTACTTTTCTGCGGAATAATTGCTCACTCCGTCCACTCCACCGATGTANGCTGATCTCTCGATTACAGCAGAGATTGCGGGATGTTGTCTTCTTGTTCCGAATGAGAGAACAAGCTTATCTCCCGCTGCGAGTTTGGACTTGAACGCCTGAGTGGAGACACCCGAGGAGTGACAGATAAACCCAAGAATTGAGGTTTCAAATCTTGCAAAGTCCAGATACCTCCCCTCAATAATCATTACGGGCTCATGAGGATAAAACAAGCATCCCTCATCCATGGAATAAAGATTTATATTCTTTCCCTCAACTAAATCGAGTACATCTTCCAATCCGGAAAAAATGCCCCACCTCGAAGTTGTAATCTCCGCAACAACCCAAGGATTTATTCCTTTTTCCTTTAAAACTTTTTCAGTCCATATAAAGTACTTGTCCGTTACGATCCCCTTTTTTATGTCGTCCTCACTTACTATCAGCATGGAACCACCTTTCCAGCTTAAGATTTTACACCTCACCCTTTTTATACTTTGTACATTCGCACAAATCAGTCAACCCACCACTCCACCATTGTACAAGTCACTTCACAGCCCAACGCATCACAAACCTACACACTCCTACCTACACACTCCTACATACACAGACCTTCTCGCCACACCTTACACAGTATCCGGGGTACTTTTTCTCAACCTCTTCTTGGATGTCAATGTTGTAGAGGTTTGCAAGTGATACTATCCACGCAAAAATATCCGCAATTTCCTCCCCAATACTTTTTACATCGTTTCTTCTCACAGCTTCAGCCAATTCACCCGTCTCTTCAACAATCCACAGCATAGTTTTTTCCTTCCCCCTCTCCACATCTCTACGATAATAAATCTCTCCTATCATCCTCTGGAAATCCCTAATCTCCATTATTCCACCCTTATAATCTGACACTAACTCCTCTATTCCTCAAATAACGCTTTATCGACTGAATAGATATTTCCTGATAATGAAAGATGCTCGCTGCCAAACATGCATCAGCCTTCCCGTCTACGAACCCCTCATAAAAGTGATGATGCGTTCCTGCTCCACCTGATGCTATTATCGGAATGCTGACTTCCTCGGATATCTTCCTCGTTATTGGGATGTCAAAGCCATCCTTCGTTCCATCTCTATTCATACTCGTAAGGAGGATCTCTCCCGCTCCAAGTTCTTCAACCTTTTTAGCCCAAGATACCGCGTCAATTCCCGTGGGTTTTCTTCCACCATAGATTACAACCTCATACCACGCTTTTTTCCCGTTCTCAAGCGTGACGAAATGCTCACCCTCGTTGAGCTCAAAATTTCTTCTGCAATCAATTGCAACAACAATACACTGTGAACCGAAAATTTCCGAAGACTCTTTCACCAAAGAAGGGTTCTTTACCGCTGATGTGTTTATCGATACCTTGTCCGCACCAGCAGAGAGAAGTTCAGATATATCCTCGATTTCTTTTATCCCCCCTCCAACCGTCAGCGGTATAAAAACTTCCTCTGCTGTTTTCTCAACCACATCCACCATGGTTTCCCTGCCGTGAGGTGACGCTGTTATATCAAGAAAAACGAGTTCATCCGCTCCCTCTTCGTTATACCTTTTCGCAAGCTCAACGGGATCTCCAGCCTCCCTCAAATTAACGAACTCAACCCCCTTTACAACTCTCGCTCCTTTTTCATCAAGTGTCACATCCAAACACGGAATTATTCTCTTCGCCAACATGCGTATCAAAAGGCTATCTCAAAATCCTTAAAATTTTCCAATGGTTCGTACTCTTCAACCTCCACCTTTTTAACCACAGCAGTTCTTGGACCTTTTTTTATCCCCGAGATGAACTTTTCAATCTGATTCTTCTCCCCTTCTGCAACAGCAAGTACTCTCCCGTCACTAAGGTTCTTCACATAACCTTTAACACCAAGTTCTTTGGCAAGCTTTCTCGTGAAATACCTGAATCCTACACCCTGCACTATTCCGCTGACATAGATCTTAACACCCATCATTGAGACTAACTTATCTCCGCGAATTTTAAATATTGTCGCAAATTTTTTCTAACTATTAATTGTTACATTCTCAAAATGATGGGAAATGAAATTTTTTATTGATATATCTTCTAACAAATCTTGAATTTTAAAAATTAACAGCGATAACCCATATTATGGTAAAAATTACCTCAAATATTTTTAAATTGTAGTAAAGTTAGATTTATCAGAAATTTTTGAATATTAGAAAAATTTATTAACTATTAGGCTCGACATGAGAACATGGGAAAGACGGTACATATAATACCAATAGGTGTAAATGAGGAAAGACTTCTCGACAGCATAAGAAAAAGTGGATACCCAATACAGAAAGTTTACATGGTTCTCGGTGCGGATAAAAGCTTAAGCGGTGAAAAAGAGATCCACGCCAAAGCGGACGAGATAGAAAAGACACTCAAGGTACTGATAGAGGTGGGAAGAGTATATGTGGATAAGCTTAATGTCTATTCTTCCGCACTTGAGATGTTGAAAGTCATCAAAAAAGAACTTGTGGAAGGGAACGAGGTGCTCATAAATGCCTCCGATGCTCCCAGAACCCTCGTTATATCATGCTACATCGCTGCACAGCTATCCGGAAGCAAATTATATATCGCCCTTCCCAAGTACGAGAACGGAAAAGAGGTTGGAATAGATAGAATTCTCGAGGTTTCTATCCCACCTCTCAAAAAGATCAGCAACGACAAGGTTACAATCATCAAGCTTATACAGGAAAACGGTGGAGAAGTAGAGTCAATTAACAAGCTTATAGATTTGCTTGAAGGACGGACAGGAGATCAGAAGAAGTACATGGCACAGAGAGCAAGGATGAGCTACCATCTTAAGGGNCTCGAAGAGGACGGACTGATAGTGATGAAAAGAGAAGGGAAGAATGTAAAAATAATCCTAACGGAGCTTGGAAAGGCTTACGCCTTAATGCACTCTTAAATTTTTTAATTTTTCAAATTTTTTAATTTTTGATTCTTGATTCTTCTTAGCTTGTTGACCTAACCCAACCAAGCCTTACCGCAGGTCACTCCGACAGCTTTATTATCATACCGTTTCTCCTTGCCCTCTTCAGAGACCATTCGGACAGAATGATGAACACTGCCAAGTATATAAAACTCAAAATAAAACCGTACAAAGCGGGATTCGATGTGATTGCCTCGAAACCGTAAAATGTCCTGAAATACTCGAGGAAGTGCGTTATCGGGATTAAAGTGGCAATCATCTTGACCTCTGGTGGAAGAATTGTGATGGGATAGTAAATCCCGCAGATTAGCATGATTATCGCCGTCAAAGTCCAAGCGGTAATCTCAGCTCTCCTCCCGAAAATCAGCATTAAGATGCAAGATGCCATGCCAATGAGAAGTGATGTTATAAACAATCCCGCCAAGAAAATAAACAGAGAAGAGAGAGGGATCTCGAGGATATTAAGGTCAAAAAACACTATACTAAAAAAAGAAAGAACTGCAAAAGCCACAAGCCCTCTCGCTATCCCTACGAGCCAAGAGCCGATAATCATGTTAATGAATGAAGATGGAGTTACAAAAGTATACTTCAGACTCTTACTCCAGACATCGAACAAGAGGACATAAGTCACATCAAGCTGTGCAAGCTGAATAACACTCAGAGAGATCGCTCCAATCATGATAAAAGCGAGTTTTCCCTCTCCAATTTCGAGGTAAGCCCCCATAAGCCCAACTGAGAAAAGACTGATAAGAGGCCAGAAGAGCATCTCAAATATCGTAAAAAAATTTCTTTTCGTCATTATTATGTTCTTGTAAGCAAACGCAAGGGTTTTCCTAAGCTCTTTTTGAGAGTTCGATAAAGACATCCTCAAGATCGCTCTCCTCCACATACACACTTTCAATACTGTCCAGATTAGATGTGCTTTGCAGGATTTTGAATATGTCTTTCAGTCTTCTCTCTCCATCATCAACATAGAAAATTATTTTGCCCTTTCTCTCCTCTACTGAATATATTCCCTCTGAAAGAGGAGGAGTTCGGCTGAGTTTTTCATTCAATTCTACAACAATCCTGTCTTTTGCAGAGATTATCCTCTTCAACTCTTTCTGTGTACCTTCAGCTATAATTTTACCTTTATTGAGAAAGGCAATCCTATCGCACAGCATTTCAGCTTCAGCCATGTAGTGTGTTGTGAGAACAATAGTAATTCCTCTTTCCTTGTGTATTTTCTTTATTTTCCTCCTTATCTTTAGTGCTACATCTGGATCAAGACCCGTCGTTGGTTCGTCAAGGAAGACCAGTTCCGGATCATTTATGAAGGTCTTTGCAAGACTCAACTTTTGCTTATTTCCCGTTGAGAGTTCCTCGAACTCTACATCTCTGAATTCAGATAGTTCAAAATCCTCTATCAACTCCTCAATCTTCGCTCTTTTTACACCATAAGCCATTCCGAAGAACCGCAGGCATTCATATACGCTCAAACTCCAAGGCAGGTTTAAACCTCCAGACATGTTTATCTTTTCCCTTATTTTCGTTGTATTCCCAAATGCATCCATTCCTAAGATCTTAACTTCTCCACTGTCCGGAATGAGGAGAGTTGAGAGAATTGAGATTAATGTTGTCTTTCCTGCAGCATTTGGTCCGAGAATGCCAAATATTTCGCTCTCGTCTATATCGACNGATACATCCCTCAGAGCTATTTTCCTACCTCCGAAAAATGTCTTGTACGACATCCAAATGTTACTGCATTCAACCGCCTTCACTCTCCTGATTGTTGGCAGAAGGNTATTTAACACATTCTCTTCCTCCGTCTTTCCCACTTTTTTGCCCTCGAGAGTAACAACCACCTCTTAACCCAACGCCACTAAGATGCATGATTATAAAATAACCGTAAAAATGCCTAAGTAAAACTAAGTCAAAATAAATCAGATTATGTGTTACTTTAACTTCACCCAAGATCATATAGCTTCACGATTAATTAACTCCCATTTTCCAAAAATCTCCCGGTTTCAGCAGTCCCAATGAAATAAAAATTTTTGTTTTTGTGAATATTTCGAAAAACTGATAAATGTTTGCAAGAGATTGNGGGTAATGATTGAAGTCATATTCCTCATCACGATAATCGTCTCAATATACATGGCTTGGAATATCGGAGCAAACGATGCGGCTAATTCGATGGCAACCTCCTATGGAAGTGGAGCACTAACTCTAAAACAAATTATAATAATCGCTGGGATTCTTGAGTTTTCTGGTGCTTTTTTCTTTGGCAGTAGAGTAACCAAAACTGTTGGAAAAGGGATAGTNCCCATAGAGCTACTCGATCCGCATATAATCGCCATAGGTGCTCTTGCGGCAATTTTTTCCGCAGGTTTATGGATAACCATCGCGACATACTACCACCTCCCAGTTTCAACATCCCATTCGATTGTTGGAGCCATGCTCGGCTTTGGGCTTGCTNCAGTATCCGAAGACCTTATACCACTGGAAGCCATAAAATGGGGGGTGCTCAATAAGATAGTAATGAGCTGGATTCTCTCACCGCTAACAGGAGCGATTCTTGCATTCATGATATTCTCCGTCATAAGGATAACAATCCTCTCGAGAATGGATGTGGAGAGGGTTGAGCAAATCTTCAGATATCTGCAGGTTTTTACCGCATGCTATGTTGCATTTGCTCACGGAAGCAACGATGTTGCCAACGCGGTAGGACCGGTTTCCGCAACATTCGGATTCTCGGAAACTCCCTCATGGATACTCGCTCTCGGAGGTCTCGGAATTGCGATTGGTATAGCAACATGGGGGTACAGAGTGATAGAAACAGTAGGAAAAAGAATTACAGAGCTCACACCAACAAGAGGTTTTTCTGCTGAGTTTGCAACTGCCACAACCGTTTTATCTGCCTCCTACCTCGGAATGCCGATTTCCACAACCCACACGCTTGTAGGTAGTGTTCTTGGAGTTGGGTTTGCTGGAGGTTTGGCAAGTGTTGATATAAGCGTGGTAAAAAGAATTATTTACTCATGGCTACTAACAATACCAGTAGCTGCAGGACTGACAATCTCGATATACACAGTATTGGTGGTGTTTCTATGAGGTTCATAAGGTCGATAGCAGATGTCTTTGGATACTCACCGTTTAAAGCCATCCATCAACACAGTGAATACATCGTGCTCGCTGCAGACCTCCTCATCGACCAATACGAAGCTTTTCTTGCAGGAGATGAGGATAAGATAGTTGCCTTAGAAAAGGAGATTGACACGCTTGAGCACGAAGCTGACAAGATAAAAGGTGAAATCAGAACACATGTCACCAAATCCCTGAGGCTTCCGGTCGATAGACAGGATCTTCTAACTTTCCTGACATTTCAGGATGAGATAATAAACTATATCGAGCACATCTGCCACATGTTCACATACCGTAAAATAGAGAACATGGAGAAGATCGTGGAGAAGAAGTTCAGGCAACTGCTTTACATGATTAACGACATAATCTGCAAGTACGAGGAATTGATAGANCATGTCATGACCTTAATCGCCACATCATTTAGCAAAAAAGAGATCGCAGACATAATGGTTATGGTGAACACAATAGAGCATGTGGAGCACGAGTGTGACAAGGTTCAGATCGAGCTTCACAAACTCCTTCTGAACAGCAAGATGGACACTCTCGACATAATCCTGCTCAGAAACATATTGATACATTTAGGAGAGATCGCGAACAGCACAGCAAGGGCTTCAGACTCATTCAGAACGATGGTTGTGGGGAGATAGGACAACAAGTGTAGAGAGATGTATAAGACCAAAAAAACTTGCATTTTCTCCAACACTCTACGGGGAGACTTTTAACAAATCTAACCCTTTTTATCTGATACAGCAGTAGGTTATAGCTAATCCTTGGCATCCATTCTGACTTACCGTATCCACCATAGCATTGCATACTTGTAATTTTTAACCAGATCTTTGAGATTANAGACGGACTGGTTCTGAGTAATAGATAAAGTCGGCATAAAAAACATACAAAAAAATACCCTGACCCACATAAAGGGTGATCCCAGATTAAACATGTGGTGA
>MTMT01000002.1 GCA_002010195.1 Archaeoglobus sp. JdFR-32 | reverse complement strand
ATGCAATCAACAATTTCCTCAATGCTTAGCCTTTCACCGCATACACAGCAGTATTCATCCAGCCTGCAGCTAACCCACATCACCTTTGGCTTTTTTCCCTCTGATACCGACTCTAAGAACTCCGACATGAGTTCAAACCATCTAACTGGGGTACCACAGAAAGGACAAACGTTTGCAATTACTTCAGCGTTAAACTCGTCGATTGGCTGAGGTGAAGAGAATTCAAAGGCTTCTTTGTTATTAACGGTAAGAATCTTTACATTCCTCATCCCGTACTCAATTGCTATTTCTGGAGGATAGCAGATTTCAAAGGTTGTATTACACTCCTTACATTCGTGATCCCATCTGAATATTGGGCAGAGGGCTGTAAAGCCTATGTTTTGATCCTGTTCATGCATAACTTTAACTTCATCATCACTTTTTAAATATTTTTCTTAGTTTGAACATAAGATTTAAGTATTCCAATACCAATCAATTATTATGATTACACAGGTGGTATTCGTAGGACTTCACAAGGAGAGGCTTGTCGACTCGATAAGAGCTTTGAGAGAGGAGCCGGTTGGTAAGATAGTTCTGATGGTTGGAGAGCAGGAGCTTCCAGCGGAATCAAAGGTAAGAGAGCTTGCTGAAGAGCTAAAGAGAGAACTTGAGACTGTCTATGACGTTGAAATCAAAAAGATAGACAAAAAGAACACATTAAAGGCTGCAAAACAGCTCGTAGATCTTATAAAAAAGGAAAGAGGGAATGGAAACGATGTGTTACTCAATGCATCCGGCTCCTTAAGAAACGTTAGCATTGCAGCTTACATTGCCGCTTGCATAACCAACTCGAGGATAATCACCTCGATACCAAAGTACGACGAGAAAGAAAACGAGATCGGCATCGAAGAGATTTTAGAAGTTCCCAGGGTTCCCATATCCTTCCCGGGCGAAGAGCAGATGCAGATCATACATGCTATCAATGGAGGAGTTGATTCCCTGGATGAGCTAATTCTGAGACTCAATCCCGGTATAAGCAAGGCTGACGAGAGGTTTATGAAAGAGAGATCTAGGATAAGCCATCATCTCTCTAAACTGGAGGACATGGGGTTTGTCATAAGAAAGAAGGTAGGAAGAAATGTAAGAATCGAGAGAACTGAGATCGCAGAGATCATTACCATGCTAGCATGAATCTAATCGTTAAGTTTCACCGAGAAAGGCTGATAAACCTCTCAATCCTTCTTTCTCCTGTCGCAGTCTGCCTGATCATCTTTCCTTTAAACGGGATAAAACAAAATCTAATTCTGAGAACCGATGCTCAAGTGAGCTCTCTAATCCTCACATTCTACACAACGAATTTCGTTCATTATACCTTTAATCACCTCTCCAGTAATCTTTTCAACTACACTATCTTCGGAGTTCTTTCTCTCCGCATTTACGAGTTACTCAATCTCAACAAAATTTACCGTTACTCAATAATAGCAATTCTCCTCCTTGTCCCCTTCCTGAACTCCCTCTATAGTTATCTCTTCTTTTCGCTCTACAACATAGGCGGTTCAATCTATGGTTTCTCTGCAGTTACTTCTGCGATAATGGGTATGTATGCCGTTGGCGTGATCCTGACGATCTGCTCAGATGAGAAAGATATCATCTTCGGTTATCTTTTCGTCTTGCTCGCTTCTTTCTTCTTCTTTACCCTTACTTACTCCAGCATTGTTTACTCTCTTTTTTTCCTTGTACTGTCACTGCTGTCCTTTACAGCGATAGTTTACAGGCATAGAAAAGAGCCTCCGAGAAAGTTCTTCATTGCTCTGATTCTTGTGGCTATCTATCTGTTCAACCTGGGAGCGATCTTCCCAAAGACTTTAGTTGAGGGGGGTTCGGTGACAAACATTCTTGGCCATATCTCAGGACTCGTTTTGGGTATTTTGATACCCTACATGGTCAGTCTCAGGCTGAAATATACAATCGATGGATTAAGGGTGAGAGCTGGAACCGAGTTGTAAATTTCTATAGTCGTAAATTTTCCATGTTTACCAGGTGTTCTTAAATTCAATTAATTGATCAAAAAATTTAAATATCTGGATATCATTCAATTATCGTTTTCGATCCTTCGAGCTATAACTCAAGAAGCCTTTGCAGGCAGGTTTGCCTGGCCCCGACAACCTGCCTGTGAGTAGTTAGGGGCTAGATTACCATTAAAACACAGTGTAATGAAATCTTTGGGGAAAAGGATTGGACTTTTGCTTGATCTGAGGCTGAACGGCCATGTTATTGCATTACTATCATCACCCAATACTCGGTAGCATTTTAGAGCATAAAAACATTCCAGCCCAAATTGATTTCACATCATTTTTTATTTGGAAAAAAAATAGTGGAATTTAAATGAACGTTACGTGGCTAGATCCAAATTTCAGCTCCTGTTGGTGATGTGAGCTATGAAAAATTCCAATAAAAGGAGATCTGCACATAGATCTAAAATTTTTAGAAATCTAAATATCGAGGGATTTAGAATTCTACCAAAATTTAGGTTGTTGATAGATTTTGATGCGTACTTTCCTCACTTAAGAACAGGAAACAAAAGAGCAGCACCTATTGATGAGTTAAAGCTTGATGCGGAGTGTATCAATCTTTGTAAAGCTCTTCTTTTGAGAGGGGTCTATCTATCCTATTCCGATGGTATTTACCTTTCCAATGAAAATTGTGAAACCGATATAAAACTAGTGAAAACCCTCATTGAAGAACTAGATCTGGGAACGATTAAACGCAAGAATGAGGGACCAAAATTGGTTTTGGATAGAGAGGCAGAGAAATATGAGCTCGATTACATCATGAATTGCATTTCTTCTGATTATTTTGGAGGGGAGCTTTTCACCCCTGGAAACCGCTGTTGCCCTGCCTTCGCTCTAGATCCCTGTATTTCAAAACTTGTCAGAAATCTAAATACTGTGGGCTTTGGCACCATCTATTCTTGTGAAGGGCACATGAGTTTAAGACATACCAATAGGGCAGTAATACAGTTCTATCGGGATTATGGTCACATCTTTGCAAAAGTTTGGGAACTCTTGCCGAACTATGTTAAGGGTGGATGGAAGTTACTTAGATCACATCGAAAAGACGATCTAGGTAACTACTATCTACTTTTCTCAGCCTTGAAGCCCAGCAGAACAGAGCTTTTCGTCCAAAGTTATATTTTTGGGGAGTATCTTTACCTTAAAAGAGACGAATTCCTTAGTATCGTTAGCTCTGAGCAAAGCCAGATTAGAGGAAGTGAAAGTTAATTTTTGCATTGTTTTGAATCTGAGATTGTGAAGCAAGAAAGTAAGAAATTTTTAAGGAGGTGGTTATTATCGATTTGGAGAATTACGATCCGTGGAATGCTGCTTACATGAGAATATACAACTGGTATGATGAAAGGGATAGAAAGGCTAGGCTCATCCTAAGAAAGATGGAAGACATCGCCCTTGGAATGCGTAAGCCAAATCATCTGCTTGAGATTGATATAGCGGAGAGCGAGAACAGGTTCTTCAAGCTCTACAATCTTTATGTCGAGCTACTCAAGATTTTGGCCGAGCTCCCAATCTACAATGACAGGGAGGACTTTAGAGAGAGTGGATGGATGATACCCTACTGTGAGGATACAAGAATATTTAGAGGAGATGACTGCAGCAATTGCCCTGTTGCAAAAACAAAAGGTAGGTGCTACAATAAAAGAAGCATGTTCGCCAACATCTGCGATCTAAACGAGAAGATGAGAACTCTAATTGAATTCCTGCCATTAAGCGAGGAGATAAGGGATATCAGGATTATGGAGATCAAAAGAGGCTTCTTTTCTGAATTTAAAGAGAGAGAAGGTCTCTAACAAAATCCTTTTTTCCTTAATCTACAACTAATTTTCAAGCTGAGATATGATGATCATTTTCGAAATTTTAAATAAAAAAGCTGACATACATAAACTATGCCAAAGATCAAATCCGAGATTCTCAGAATTCTTCTTGACAAAGACATGATAACAGCTGAGATCGCAGATAGACTGGGCTATGGTAAAAGGAAGAATAAGTACGATATCGTTGATCGTCCTCTCAAAGAGCTTGTAAACGAAGGCTTTATTGAAAGATCTAAGGTAAGAGTTGGAAAGGGAAGGCCTCCAGCTCTCTACTCCTTTAAAAGAGATATAGCAACGATTTTAAAAGTCTACGAGAGGTTCCCAGACGTCAGAGATCATCTAAGAAAGAGCGATTGGGTCAGGAGGCTTGTAGCAGGGAGATTCGGTAAAGTTGGAACCGAGATCGATGAGATGCTTAAGCTTTCTCCTTCCTTTTTCGAGCTTGCGATCAAGGTTGAATCTATTGGAAAGCTTGCAAGCCTGTGGTATGCTTATGTAAAAAATCCTTTCGTAGAGAAGATTGAAATGGAACCATTCCCTGAAGCTTTCCGCCTTCTCTTCGCTTTCTGCGTTTTTCTTGACGAAGTTGGAAATAAGGCTAATCCAGATGCTTTTGAACTTCTTAAGAAATTTGCCAACGAATCCCTGCAGTATAATTCTGAGGTGAGTATGGAGACGTTAAAGGATGTTGTCTCCACAGAACTCATGAAAGCTTTGAAGCGAATCGCCGGGCTTATTAGATCAGGAGATGCATCTCTACAGCAGCTTCTTTGGCTACTTGATGAATATGAGAGAACTGAAGCAAGACTTTCAAAGCTGAGAGGAGATAAAAGGGATCAATTGGTAAAACAGCTGGATGAAATTTACAACAAAATTGCCATATTTTTAGAAGTTAGTATCCTAAAATGAGACTTAGCAATTGCAGTAAACCCAGATAAAAATGAACTTTCTCTTTCTTTGATGCTCGAATTCAGAGAAAATTCAAGAATTTCTCTTACAATTCTACAAGTTTATCGAGAAAATGGAGATATTTTCTATCTCTATTCGCAATTTAAAGCCATTAAAAAGCTTTAAATTCGAATTTAGCAGAAATATAAACTCAATGGGTGAGGTGAAGATTCCCAAGAAGTTGCAAAGCACATACAAGTACAATCGGAGGAGAAAGATCAGATACTCAAACCTTCAGGAGATTAATAGGCTAACTTGGAACGAGGCTTCAGAGCTTTTGGGTGTTGACATCCCAGGACTCTTCATCTATCTGAACCATGCCAGAAAGATTGGAATACTGAAGGATGTGAGGATAACTTAAGGGATAGCATGAAGCTCAAAAGAATTATGAACGAAGTTGTAAAGGAGGTTGCCGACGAAGAGGGAATTCCTGAACACGAAGTATGGAAAGTCTTGAGCAGGATAAAGGAGAGAATTGATAGATAGAATAAAGTTTACGAGTTGTGGTTTGCTATTCTGAATATCTTCGTTCTACTTCGTTGCTTTAGATAAAAATTGAATAGATAAAATGTAAAATGAGAAAATAAAGCAAAATCAAAAATAGCATTAACCGCTTTCAGCTAAAACCTCTTTAATCAGCTTCTTTAGCTTCTTCTTCAGCACACTTTCAAGTTCTTCATCCATCGCAGCCTCAATGACTTCCTCTACTCCAACCTCTTCCACTAGTTTAACAGGATCTAGCGAGGCTTTACACTTCCAGCATCTAAGCCTGTTAGGCTCGTTGAACTCTCCGCAAAGATTGCACTTTACAGGCGTTAGCTTTTTCACTTCTGGCTCGATGTTCTCATTTACGATTCCAAGCTCCTTCAGTATTTTCCTGTCAGTATCGGCATCAACAAGCTTTGCATACCTTCTCAGACTTTTCGAGCCGGGAACGTGTCCGCTTCTCCTGCTAAGCTGCTGCTCTGTTAGAACAACGCTCCACATGGTGATGCTCGTATGCCTGAAGTTGTAGGGGCTGAATTTCTTTTTAATCCCAGATCTTTTCAGCAATCTCTGGATTATCCTTCGATATGCTGCGTTATCAATGGGAGCAACTATCCCCTTCCTGAGCTTGGTGAAATCTATCCATGCCGGAGCATTCTCGTCTTTCAAAGGATGAGCTTCAAGCCATCTCGCAACGTAAGGAATGCTGAAGCTCAGATGCGGGGATCTTCGATAGGTTTTGCTCATCCTTATGTTCACTTTGAAGCCCCATGTATCTCTCTGAAAATCTCCTAACCTAAGCGTTAGCAGCTCTTCAGGTCTGCATCCTAAGTCCAGATGGCACATTATCATTGCTTTGTCCCTTTCGTTCATAGCTGCATTAACAAGCCTAAGCACTTCGTCAACTGTAAGCAGATCGTCTCTCGTTAGTTCGTTATCCTTAGGCTCCCTGCATCTTATCTTTGATGCAAGATCCTCCTTGCCAAGCATTCTCAGAAGCTGCCTCAGATCCCTTCGATACTCATTTTTGGTTGCAAGCTTCCAGTCAGCAGTTTCTATGGCAGCGAGAATCTCTATCAGCTTTTCTTCATCGATTTCCTCAAGCTCAACTTCAAATCTCTCGCAGAGGACTCTCAACGAAACGAGTTCTCTATGAACTCTGGCAAAGCTGACACCGTTCGCTAACCTCCAGTTCTTGTATCTCAGAATTAATTTCTTGTTGTTCTCAGAAATGTTCGACTTCTTCAAAGCTTTGAGTTCTTTCTCAAGCCTAGCCTTGTAGTCTATGGCTCTCCATTCATCCATATCCACCATTACAAGCTTCTCTGTGCTGTTGCTATTTATACTGTAGAACTTTGTCTCCCTGCTTCGAACTCCTAAAACAAGTGCGGGGGGAGGGATTTGAACCCTCGGACCCCTACGGGACCAGACCCTGAATCTGGCGCCTTTTCCTGACTCGGCAACCCCCGCTTGTAAGATGCATTTATGGTTCTGAGTTTATGAATGTTGTGGTGTTTTAACCGATTGAACCGACCTTAGCAATTGTAATGTCTTTTATACCTTTTCACTCCATCTATTTTTAATAGGTCCTCGTTGGAGACCTTGACTATATAGTGGTAATCATAAAAAACCTCGTGAACCTCATCGCAGACCTCTCGAAGCTTATTGAGAACTCTCTCCTTTTTCATGAGGTCTACCCAAACCTCGAAGTACATGAGCATCGAAAGTTTACGAATGTTAATAAATCTTTTNGGTCACTTATTTGGGTCTTCGGAGGTTGAAGTCCCAGTTTAGGCTTGAATTTCCGTGACTTAAGCTTAAATTATGCGACCACAACAATCTTCTGAAATTTTTTATTGGATGATTGAGTATGATGTATGAGGTGTGTGAGTGTATGGTGTCGTCTGACACGGAGAGGTATGAGGTATCACTTACATCGTCTAAGGGTACACCCATGATATCTGAATTTTTCACGGACAAGGAAGGGGAGATAGTCTTTATTACAACCTATGTGGAGGAGGAAAGGGAAAACCTTGTAAAGATGTACGAAACATTCAGCCGAACCAAAAGATGTTGTGGGCTCCCACCTGTTCGGAGGAATATGATCGAGAGTTGGATATCAGCTCTCTATGAGAAGGGCATAAACTTCATAGCCAAGCATGGGGACAGAGTTATAGCTCATCTTGCGGTGGTAAAAGAGAATGAGGTTGCAGAGTTCGTAATCTTCGTACATCAGGACTATGAGGGGAGATGGATAGGTGGAGAGATGATAAAGTTTGCGGAGAGATTCCTTCCCGAGTTTGGAATAAAAAAGCTCAAAGCAATGACTGAAAGATCCAACAGAGATGCGATCGGTTTGTATCTCCATCTTGGTTTTAAAGTAGAGAAATCAGATGGAATTTACACATATTTNACAAAAGAACTTCAATAATTTTTTATAGGATAAAAAACCAGATACAATATGGGTGGAAAGATTCTCGTTGTTTTTCACTCGGTGACAGGCAATGTTATGGAGCTTGCCAAAGCCATAGCTGAGGGTGCTGGGGAGATCTGTGAGGTGTGGGTGAAAAGAGTTGAGGAAACAATACCTCAGCAAATTCTGGAGAGGAATCCAGCACATATGAGGGTTAGAGAAGAACTCAATTCTTTTCCGGTTGTGAGTGTGGAGGAGCTTGTAGAGTATGATGGCATCGTATTTGGCTCTCCTACGAGATTTGGAAACATGTCTTCTCAAATGAAAACTTTCATAGATAAAACTGGAAGATTGTGGATGGAAAAGGCATTATCGGGAAAAGTTGGAGGAGTTTTTACATCGAGTGAGATGCAACACGGTGGAAAAGAGGCAACGCTTCTCAGCATGATTCTTCCGCTGCTTGCTCACGGCATGATCATCGTGGGAATCCCACCGATAANGGAGTTGTATGGGGCTGGTTGCTATTACGGTGCTACGAGCACAGGTAAGCCCAAGAAGGAGGACTTAGAAGTAGCGAAGATTTACGGCAAGAGGGTGGCAGAGATTACAGAGGCAGTAAGCAAAGCTCGAGGGTGAAGTTTGTTAAAGATAAGTAAAGTTGAAAGTGAACCTCGTTAAAGCTCGGTATGGAGGTGGAGTATGGCTGAGATATTGATGTACGGGTTGACTACCTGCCCGCATTGTAAAAGAACGAAAGAGTTTCTTGAAAAGGCTGGAGCAAATTTTGAAGTAATTTGGCTTGATAAATTGGAGGGGGACATGAAGAGAAAGGTTATGAGAGAAGTACATGAGATCTCAGGGAGTTATTCTGTACCCCTTGTGGTTAGAGGGGATAAGTGGGTTCTTGGATATGATGAGGCAAAATTGAAGGAAATTGTTGGCGAATAGTGTGCTCATTACAGAATACAGGGGTTACGGGTGATATGATGGATGTTGAGGATTACCTGAAGGTTTTTGAGAGGGTTGCGGAGAAAAGAGGGTGGAGAACGAATCCGGACAGGGAACTGCTGAGAGACTTTGCTGAGGGTTTGCTTGAAAACAAGAAGAGATACGGTATCGCGACATGCCCGTGCAGAATGGTAGTTGGAAACAGGGATATCGACAGAAAGATAATCTGTCCATGCGTATATGCTGAAGAGGACATAAAGAACTACGGAAGGTGCTACTGTGGGCTTTATGTGAGTAAAGAATATATAGAGGGGAAAATAAGTGGCAATGTACCTGATAGGCATGCGGAGTACTATTTCCTGAGTTAGGGCTTGCGAGGCAAATCCGCTAAATCTTAAAAAATTTCGAAAGTGCTCCCGCCGGGAATTGAACCCGGGTCAAAGGCTCCGGAAGCCTTCAGGATTTCCACTACCCTACGGGAGCCTGTTTCTGACTTCAACTTCATTTTCTCTTCTTCATCTCTTTTATCTCTGATCTCAAAAGAATGAGTTCCTTTCTTATTTCGGAGTTTCCACGAAACACGAAATCTCCGAGGAATCCGAAGATAATGATTTGAAGCCCGGAAATTATCAACAAGGCAGTTAGAACCGCAAGAAGGGAGTGTGTGATGTTTTTAAACCAGTCATACACGACATACACTCCNGTAACTAATCCCACCACTATCAGAAATGTCCCTATGAAGTACAGGTACCTTCCCGGACTGTATCTCGTAATCAAGTTATAGATGGTGGAACCTATCTTGAATCCATCCTTTAACGGGTTCAGCTTGGTTTTGCCTCCTCTTTTTCTGTACTTTATCGGCACCTCTAAGATCCTAAACCCTTTTGCGATGGTCTCCACCGTCAGCTCCGTCTCAACTTCGAAACCCTTCTTCTTCAGATTGACATTTTTGTATAGCTCCTTGGTTAAGGCTCTGTATCCTGACAGGATGTCGTAGAGGTCTACACCGTATGAAACCCTGAAGATGAAATTTAAAATTTTGTTGCCAATCAGGTTCAATTTCGTGAACGCACCTTTTTCGTAGTCGACAAATCTATTCCCGACTACATGGTCTGCAAAACCCCGGAATATAGGTTCGAGGAGTTTATCTGCATCTTTTGCAGGGTAGGTTCCATCACCATCCACGAGGATGACTACATCNGAGTCCACCATTCCGAATGCTTCTGCAACCGCCTGACCTTTTCCTTTACCGCTTTGGATAACCACCCTTGCACCAAGGGACTCCGCAATCTCTCTCGTTTTATCTGTGCTGTTTCCGTCTATTACAAAAATATTGCTAAATCCATTGTTTTTAAAGTCCTCTATCGTCTCTCCTATGTTTTCTTCTTCGTTTAAGGTTGGGATTATCACGCAAACCTTGCTCTTGTCAATCATCTTATCCTATCAGTTTTCAGGTCTCAGATTCTGACTATCCTGAACATGCTTATAACAGGTGTGCCGTCAACCTCTTCCATCCCTCTCTTATCCACAACAACTGATGCACAGAGAAGTTCTCCATCCTTGTTCCTCACATACTCCGCAACTTCCCTTATCGTGGATCCGGTGGTTATGATGTCATCAATTGCAACACACTTCTTTCCGTCCACCTTGGCGTAATTCTCGCTCATGGCTCCGGTAATCTCTTTAACCTCCTTCTCCCACTTCAGCTTTCTTGGGTAGTATATCGCTAAATCGCAATCGAGTTCCTCAGCAACCATTGTCGCTATCGGTATCCCGCTGGTTGCTATTCCGATAACGATCTCGGGAGTATCATTAATAACCTCAAAGATCATGTCCGTTAGGGACTTTGCAATATTCCTCATTCTGAAAGGTGACCTCACAAAACTTCTCCACTCAATGTATATGTCTGAGGGAGGAGAAACATCTTCTCTTGCCTTTGTTAACAACCATAGGGCTGTCTCTCGTGATACATTTAACTCGTCTGCAATCTCACCTGTGGTTAAACCCTTTTCCTTCATCCTTTTTGCTTTCTCAATTAAACCTTCGATTTTACTCATTACTCAACCTCCTCGGGTTAATTAATCTGTTTTATTTTTAGTTTTTAAGCTTTATCCCGTTTCAGCTTTTTTCTCACCAAGTAAACTTCTCCACCGCAAACCGGACATTTTTCGTACTGCTCCTTGATGACCCTCTTGCACCCCCTGCATTTTCTAATCCATTTGAATTCGTATCTAATCCCTTTTTGGATTATGGAGTCTGTTTGTAGAGACATCACTTTCGCAACATTTTGGATTGAGTAATCGTCTGTGACGATAATGGGGTTCTCACCCTCTTCTTTCTTACTCAGAGCGAGTGCAAGAATTTTAAGATCGGTCTCAGATAGCCTGTGAATGTCCCCTGTTTTTCTTGCGACAACCTTTACCTTCTCTAAACAACTCGGTTTCGGCTCTTCTACGGATATCTCCAGCATTGAAAGGTAGTTTACGGATTGATCATCTTTTATTTCCTCAATTACCTCTGGAACCGTTAGCATGTTGGGATACAACCCCTTTCGGAAGAATATTGCGGTTGAATCCATTATGTATGTGTCCATTTAATTCAAATATTCATAATATCTTAAAATAATTTATGCTATTAATTTGATGCAATCTGTGCGGTTTGATTCTGTGATTCTGTTAACAGACGGAGTTGAGCCATAAACTGTTTCTGCATGAAAACCGAATTTTCAATGAACGAGCTAACTATAACGCTGAACTAATCCTAACTCTGAACAAGACATATCAAACACAGATCACCAAACTTATATTGTTTTTCCCCAATCATNAGGTGTGAAGGGTGGTTACCTCCTGATTTTGGAAAACGAGAAGGATAGAGTTATAAGGGTAGGAAATAGGGAAATCCTGTTCAAGAAGGGATTTTATATCTACTGCGGGAGTGGAATGACAAATCTCGAAAAAAGGGTTGAGAGGCACTTCTTCACTAACAAAAGGCTGAGGTGGAATGTAGACTACATCTCGGTGGAAATGAAGCCTAAGCTTGCATTTCTAATTGCGTCGGATAGAAGAATTGAATGCGAGCTATCAAGGGTTGTTGGGGAGATGTATGATGCGGTTGACGGATTTGGAGCATCGGATTGCAGGTGTAACACGCATCTCTATCGCACAGATCAAGACCCCATCAGTCGGTTAGAGGGGCTGTTGAAAACAANGCTTCATTTTACAGAGGTGAAGATCCTGAAGAAACCGGAGGGAAACTAACTTGAGGATCCCGATTCGAAGAAAAAGTTATTTAATTTGCGATTGAATAAATTCTTAGGAGGTGTTTAATTGAGGAGCTATGAAGAGCTGCTGGAAAAGGCGTATCAGGAAATGCCGGAGGAAGTGGTTCGAAGAGAGAGGTTTGAAATTCCGAGGGTTAAAGTTCAGAGGGAAGGAAATAGAACGATAATAAAGAATTTTTCCCAGATATCGAAAACCCTTAACAGGAGCGAGGAGCATCTGTACAAGTACATCGTTAAGTCGATGGGTACCGCGGGTTTCCTTGAAAGCGGAAGGGTAATACTTCAGGGAAAATTCACGGAGGATGAAGTACAACAGGAGCTGGACAGATATGTCAGAGATTATGTTATCTGCAAGGAGTGTCAGTCTCCTGATACGGAGTTCAAGAAGGAAGAGAGAGTTCTATTCCTCAAATGCCTTGCATGCGGTGCCAAGCATCCGATAAGGAGTATTTAGCTATGGTTCAATAATACCCCTTACCCTTTAAGCTGGAGAGGAGAGCTTGTTCAGGATGAAGATATATCGGGTGGAAAAGGAAGTGCTTGTTGCGGTATGCGATTCAGACTTAGTCGGGAACACTTACTCGGAAGGAGAGTTTAAAATTGAAGTTAAAGAGGACTTCTACGGGAAAGAGGAGTTTGACGCTGAGGATGTGAAAAACGCTCTAAAAAATGCGACAATCGCAAACATCACCGGGGAGAAGGCTGTAAAACTCGCTATTGAGATGGGTTTGATAAACAAGAACAATGTTTTGAAAATCGGATCGTGCTGGCATGCTCAAATGGTAACGATATAAAATCTTGGGAAACTGAACTGAGAGTGCAAAATCTTAAATTTTTAAGCTGAATAGTAATTATGGATCGGATAGAAAAATCCGATTTTCTNGAGGTGCTCGATAGGTTCAGGGCCTCCTTTTCCGGAGGTAAATCAATTTTTGTGGATTTTGATAAGGCGGTTGTGGTCGGAGACCTGCATGCTGATCTCTATTCTGCAAAATACATCATAAACAGAGTTAAGAAGGTGGGAAACGCGATATTTCTCGGAGACTATGCGGATAGAGGACAGTTTCCCGTTGAAACATACTACGAGATTTTCAAGTTATCTGAAATTTCCAATGTAATTCTTTTAAGAGGAAATCATGAAGCAACGAATGTATTTCCTCACGATCTACCTTATCACATCGAATCTTACTTCGGGGATATGGAAGTGTATCTGGCTTTGAAAAACCTTTGGGAAGGTCTTCCATTGAACTCCTTCAGCGAAGATTACTTTTTTGTTCACGGTGGCATTCCGACCAAGGGTTACGAGATAACGACCTTTGATGGAATGGATATAGAGAACCCCGAACCGGGAATCGTTGAAGAGTTCCTTTGGAATGATCCGTGGGAAAAAGAAGAAAATTCAGTTAACTATATCCGAGGGTGTATGTACTTTTTTGGAAAGAAGACATCAAGGTTGTTTTTGGAGGAATTCGGATTTAAATGCATCATCAGATCTCATCAGCCTACCAAGATTCTTGTTGCGGAGCAGGACGGGATGGTTGTCACTGTGGGATCGTGCATACAACCCTACAACCTCGTTCAGGCTGGCTTTCTTGAAATTGATTTTAAGGAGTCTATGAAGGATGGGAGGGATGTGGTTGAGAAGTTTGGAAGGCTCTTCTCGGTTTAGTTTTCGTCTAGGTTTTGGTTCTGGTTATTAACACCGATAATTTAACATTATTAAACATTATGTAAGTCGAAATTTTTTTTAACTTTACAGCAGAGTTATGAAAGGTGATGTTATGTGCGAGTCTAAGGTATATCTCCTGAAAAACGGTGAGGAAACTCTTCTGATGGAGGATGTTGTTAAGATCGAAGTTGACGGAGGGAAAGTTATATTGCAGGGTTTGCTTGGTGAGAAAATGGAGGTTGAGGGTAGAATAACATTAATGGATATGAGAAGCCATAAAATATTGCTGGAGGGATAGAATATGGTGGTTAGGGTGGCGATAAACGGTTACGGAACTATCGGGAAGAGGGTTGCGGATGCGATATCTCTTCAGAAAGATATGGAGGTTGTTGGTGTTACAAAAACAAAACCTGATTTTGATGCAAAAATGGCAATTAAAAAGGGATACAAGTTGTATTCTGCAATTCCGGAAAGATTGTCCGCGTTCGAGTCTGCGGGAATTGAGGTTGAAGGAACGATTGAGGATCTGCTCAGAGAAGTTGACATTGTGGTCGACTGTTCTCCCGGTAAAGTTGGAGCTCAGAACAAACCTCTGTACGAAAAAATGGGCGTTAAAGCAATCTTTCAGGGTGGAGAGAAAAAGGATGTTGCGGAAGTATCGTTCAGTGCTGTAGCCAACTACGATTCTGCAGTTGGCAAGCGGTTTGTGAGGGTTGTTAGCTGTAATACCACAGGTCTGACGAGATTGATCTATACGATCAAGAAGGAATACCCGATCAGGAAGGTTAGGGCGACGATGATAAGGAGGGTTGTGGATCCGAAGGAGGACAAAAAGGGTCTTGTGAATGGGATTGAGCCGAACCCCATAAGATTGCCGTCTCATCACGGTCCTGATGTGCAGTCTGTTCTGCCGGATGTGAANATCATAACCACNGCATTCAAGGTTCCCACAACTCTAATGCATGTCCACTCCGTCTCCTTGGAAATGGAGAGAGATGTTACTGAGGATGAGATAAGGGATGTGTTAGCTCAGGAGCCGAGAATAATGCTTCTTGAGTCCTCGGAAGGATTCACATCTACCGCAAAAATAATTGAATTCGCAAGAGAGCTTCGGTTGAGGTATGACTTGTACGAGAATGCGGTTTGGACGGACTCCATTGGTGTAGTCGACGGAGAGGTCTTTGTTACGCAAGCGATAAATCAGGAGTCTATTGTTGTTCCTGAGAACATTGATGCGATTAGAGCTATGATGGAGTTGATGGATAAGGAGGAGAGCATCAGGGAAACGAATAGAACGCTCAAGATTGGTGTTTAACTGTCTTATCGAAGTCAATTCACCTTCTATTTTTT
>MTMT01000035.1 GCA_002010195.1 Archaeoglobus sp. JdFR-32 | reverse complement strand
CACCATGACCTATAGGGTATTAGCCCCAGTTTCCCGGGGTTATCCCCTACCCGAGGGTAGGTTGTCCACGTGTTACTGAGCCGTCCGCCGGTGCTAAGCCTCAAGGAGGCTTAGCCCCTTGACTAGCATGGCTTAGTCCCAGCCAGATAGCAGCGGCCTCTGGCAGGATCAACCAGAATTGCGGGGGAGAAGCGATGAATACGCCTCTGCACCCACCGGATCAATCCTACACAAGCCCACATCAGACCGCAAACTTTTGCGGTCCTCACTCCATTTACCGCAGAGGGGAACTCCGCCCTTCATATCGGGCTTTCGCCTCAATCCGGGCACTTGCCGGTTCTGCGGTTCATGTGTTTTGGTAAATTTTCATTAGGTATTTGTGATTTATAAGCCTTTTGCTCATCTATTGTATTGATTTGTGAAGATTTTACTTTGTTTCAGGTGTTCATTCTCTGGAATCGGATGGATATTTAAGCTTTATGCAATCCTGAATGCGTGTGATAATTACGGGTGGAGATATTTGAGATGCAATTTAATAATGTTGTGAATATTCTTGCGGGCATGGTTGAACATTATAGTTATATTTACTTTCTCCTTTATTTGTTCTTATGAGTGGGTTTTCGGAGGATAAACTTTCTGCCCTCAGGGAGTATATTCGGAATTGTGAGAGCGTCGTTATAGCTTTTAGCGGAGGAGTGGACAGTTCCACATTGTCTGCCATCTCTCATCAGGTTCTCGGAGATAAGGCTATTGCGGTTACCGTTTTGTCTCCAACAACCCCATCCAGAGAGGTCAACTCAGCAGAAAAGATTGCGGAGGAAATCGGAATAAAGCATAAGTTCATAAAAGCAAACGAGCTACTCGATATGAATTTTGTAAAAAACCCCCCTGACAGGTGTTACTACTGCAAGGAACAAATATTATCGACCTTGGTGAAATTTGCGGAGGATAACCACTACAAATATGTGTTTGAGGGTACAAATGCGGATGAGATAAGGTCTCATCGTCCTGGGTACAATGCTATAAAACTTTTTGAAAAAGTAAAAACCCCTTGGGCGGATTTAGGATTTACAAAAAATGAAATCAGATCATTGGCTAAGAAGATGGGATTCTCGTTCCACAATAAGCCATCATTAGCATGTCTTGCATCAAGAATTCCATTTGGAAAACAAATTGATGAGGAAAGGCTGAGAAAAATCGATCTATCTGAGAATGCTGTAATTAGGATTACGGGAGTCAGTCAGATAAGGATTAGAGATTTTGATGACATCGCGGTAATAGAGGTCTCAAGAGAGGATAGACAGAGGTTCTTTGATGAAAAAATAATGGATGAGGTGGTTAGTGAGTTAAAAAAACTGGGTTTTAAGTACATTTTACTCGATCTGGAGGGATACTATACTGGAAAGCTTTCTTCTTTTTCGATTAGAGCATGATAGTGGAGCGATCATAGCCTCAGAAGTTTAACAAGCTTTCTTTCCACTTCTTCGGGAGTATCGATTACTCCTCTAAAATCGTTGTTGATGATATACTCTAAGGCAAAAAGGGACAGGGAGAAGGTTTTATCCATGATCTCAACCGGAGTACCGAATCCAACCGAAAGATTTGCTGGATTTCCATTTGCTAAAAGGTAGAAGTGGTTCCTGCCCTCATACTTGCTTATACAACCGAGGTTCTTGATTCTATAATCTTTGAACTCCCTGCAATCTATTTCATATTTTCCTGCACCCATGTTGCAGAGGATCGCTCCGTTTTTGATGTGGTGAACATTTTCGCTGTTGATTACGGAGTTAACTCCAGTAGCGGTTACAATTATGTCCGCTTTTCCTAAGCCGTCTTCGATCTCCAAAACTTTAAATCCGTTGTATTCCGCGATGGCTCTTCTTATGTCATCTCTATCATAGACATATACAATGCAACCGCAGTCTCTCAGTGCGTGGCAACAACCCTCTCCAACCCGTCCGTAGCCTATTACAAAAACCCTCTTTCCGGGTAGAAATATGTTGAGTCGTATGAGTGAATCAATCAGTCCCCAGCCCGTTCCAAACCTATTCTCTCCTAAGCCTTTAATTAATGAATCATCAATTGATATCGCTTTTTTATAATTGTTCAGGTTTGCAAGCCGTTCAACTCCGCTTTTGGTTAGTTCAATTACACCCTTTACGGTTCTATCTTTTTTGTTGGCGAGATAAGTGAGTGTAGCAACGCAGTCAAGATAGTATTCAGCGTTCAGGCAATCTTCCATCTTTTTTATTTCAACTCCCTTGTTTTCTAACCACTCAACAGCCTCCTTTTTCGTTGTGGGCTCATCAAATTTACATACATTCAACTCACAAATTTTAGAAAGTTCATAGGCTAAAACAGCTGTTTTAAACTCGAGAGGGAAGCATAAAGCCAAAGATATGCCATCTATGCTTTTTTTCACTTCATCACAAGCTTTTCTTACTAAGCTCATCCTTTCGTTTATCCACTCCATCATATGCGATCATCTAAACTCGAGAGATTTTTTGATTGCTAAAGGTATTTTGTCAATTACATCGGTTGCGGTGAAGTTATAACCCTTCTCCTCTACACAGAGGTCTCCGGCAAATCCGTTAACGAACGCACCCGCAGAGGCACTCCATAAAGCACTCGCTCTGGTGAAGAACGCAGACACTATTCCCGCGAGAACATCTCCGGTACCGCCAACGGTCATTCCCGGGTTTCCGGAGGGGTTGATTCTAATCTTTTCTCCATCGCTGATAACATCTCTCACTGATTTAAGGAGAATTACGGATGACATTCTTTCGGCTTGCCTTCTGACATCTTCCTCGGAAGGATTCTCCACTCCGAACACTCTTCTGAACTCTCCTTTGTGTGGCGTTAGAATGCACTCGACATTCTCCGGCACATTCTTTGTGATGGCTTCTGCATCGAGAACGACCTTCTTTATGTTTTTTATTTTCAAAATTTCCTCACTGACCTCCTTGAACTCTTTTTCCCCCACACCCATGCCCATCGCAATCACATCGTGTTTTCTTACGAGGTTCTCTATTTCTCCGATGTGCTCAAAGGATATTCTGTCTCCTCTCAATCTTCTTACGATGAGGTTGGGTGAGAAAGATGCAACAACTTTTGCGATGCTCTCCGGAATTGCCAGTGTTACTATGTCTGCTCCTGTGTTCAAGCATGCCAAGGCTGTTAGGGTGGGGGCACCTGTGTAGACTCCTCCACCAATCACGAGAACTCTTCCGTGCATGCCTTTATGAGCTTGCGGGTCTCTTTTATATGCTAATTGAACATCACCCGGACCACAGAGCTTTTCAAAGAGATCTGGTATGCCTATGTCTCTGACAACAATCTCACCAGCCACCTCAGGGGATTTTAAAAGCCCTTTCTTGTTCCTGTGGAAGGTCACCGTGAGATCCGCTTTGACGCAAATGTCGTACTCTCCCGTGTCTGGATTCATGCCAGTGGGGACATCTACCGCAACAACGAATGCATTTAGCGAGTTAATCTTCTCTACAGCACTTCTGAATGGCTCTTTTAATGAACCCTTCACTCCTGTTCCGAGCATAGCATCTATCACAATATCTCCATCAGCTTCAATCTCTTTTGGGCTGTTTATCCCCTTTATCTCTCTTACTATGACTCCACATTTTTTTATTATTGAGAAATTTCTCCTTGATATATCTGTTTTAATTTCACTCTCTCTTCCAAGAAGCAATACCTCGCAATCGAATCCTTTCAGGTGTCTGATTGCTACGAAGGAATCCCCTCCGTTGTTTCCTGTTCCCGCAAACACGACAACCCTTCCACCGCTGAACCTCTTTTCAATCTCGTCTGCAATGGCTTTTCCGGCATTCTCCATTAGCTGAAGCCTGCTAAGTCCGTGAAATTCGCAATTGATATCTACAACACCCATTTCAGATGAGGATATGGTCTTCATAAATCCATCAGCCTTCATCATGGCTTTATTATTTCACTACTGGTGGTTGTGAATCTGGCTCCAAAACTCGCATGCATTATGAATTTGTAGTTCTCTATGTCCGCTTTTCCATCCACGAAAGCATCGCTTTCAGTGACATTCACAATCTCTCCTACATAGAATGTGTGGTCTCCGGTATCAACACTCTTTACAACCTTACACTCGATGTTGGCTGAACACTCTTTTATCGATGGAGCCTTTACCTTCTTGGAAGGTATGAATGTCACGCTCATCAGCTCTTTTTTGTTCTTGTTCGAACCGCTAACGGTTCCTGCAGTCCACACATCTTTCAACAGCTCGATTGTTGGAACCGCAACGACAAAATCTTTCTGCTCATCTATCAGCTTTTTAGTGTATCTCCCATGCCCTATTGCAACACCCAATAAAGCTGGTTTAAATGATACTGGTACAACCCAATCTGCGGTCATCGGATTAGGCTTCTCCAAGTCTCCCGCCACAATCAGATATGTTCTGAGAGGATAAAGAAACTCCAACATGTAATCACCCCTTCTTGAGTTGTAGGAGACTTGTAAAAAGGTTTTCGATTGATAGCATGGCTACTGGATCAAAATCGAAAAAGTGATTATCTCTGGTTTTCTTTTACTAAAAGCAATTTTTCAATTTTATCTAACTTGTAGTCATATGTGATTATAGTATTAACATCTCTGCCGTTACTATATCCCCCGATTATGTATACATACCTTCCATTCCAAACAGCAGGAGCTTGAGCAATGCCAAATGGAAGTTCGCTCTTCATTTTCTCTAACGAATTCTTCTCGGGATTGAATTTAAAAATCTCCCTGCTGAAGTTCTCCCATGTGAGGAAGCCGCCAAATATAAAAATGCCATCCTCTGTAGCCACAGCACTACGAGCGTAATACATAGTGGGCAGAGTCGCATTAAACCACTTAAATGAGAGTGAATGAGGATCAAACACTGCGATTTTATCGCGGAAAATCAAATAGCCGCGATCTTTATACCACACTGTCGAGTACCCGCATGTTCCGGGGTTGCCAAATCCTTCAGGATAGGTAACATTTAACTTTTCAAACCTCAGCCTTTCCGGGTCAAACCTATAAACAAACTTTTCCCCCAAATTCTCTGGTTTTATAAAAAGATAAACATACCTCCCATTCCATAGGACAGCTTTGCCTGAATTAGGATAAGGCAGGGAGACATTCAAAATTCTGAGCTGATTTGTTTCTGGATTGTAGGAATACACATCAGGTGTTTGATAGGTGGTCCCCTCATTTTCAGTTCCTCCGAAGATTAGGATTTCCCTTTCCGTCCAAACGGCAGTTTCACCGGGAATTGGCCTATTTCCAATGGGAATTCTCAAAGCCACCTCTTTCTTATCTTCAGAAATTTTGTAAATCCAGAACTCATTAGTATTCTTTCCTTTGATGAAAACATCTGCTCCAACAATAAGTTCTTTCCCGGTCCATACTGCAAAGCGCACATGAAGATAAACACTATCATCAAGTTTTGGAGATTCTCTAAGGCTGTTCTTCTCCGAAAATTCAATAATTGCAATGCCCGTTAGAATTACAACTAAAATGAGAAAAAATGGAAGAGATTTCCTCACTTTTCATCCCCCATAGAACGGTATTATCCTTGTTGTCCCATTTTTGTAGTAAATAGTTAGCTCTCCCTTATGTGTTTTTCCATCAGTGTATTTGTGGAATGCAATAAATGATGTCGATATACCTCCATCGCCAAAGTCCCATTTGATGCCTTTTATATCATCATATGAGAGAAGCATAGGGATAAACACTAAGCCTCCTCTTAGGTAAAATGTCGCAACGCTATCTTCCTTAAAGTCTGCAGGATATTTCGTATAAAATCCATTAATTACTAGAATTAAACTTCTGCTATCTCCTTTTCTTTCTGGAATATTAAAGCTTAGGGTTATTTTTTCGTCTGGCTTTAAGNAAGCGTATTTTCCATCATCTCTAAGGAGTTTACCNGTAACATCTTTTCCATCTAGAGTCTCTGCTTTTAGTAAAGACACCTCTGTAATATAAATCGGAGCTTTAACAGGTATAGCAATCTCCGNAGAGGAGATTTTATGATGACCTTTCCAGTAAACTCTAACTTTTTTATTACCTCTTAATTCAATTGCATACGAATATGGTTTAGCNCGNGGATAAATCTCTTGGAGGGNATTCCATGAATTGCNGNCAAAAGACTGAACGCTAACTCCAGACTGGGTCTTTACATAGGGAGTAATAACAAGTAATTGGTTGTCAGCTGTGCTAACTATAGGCGATCCTAAAAAGATAGCTATAGTCAATTTCCACTTCACTTCGTATCACCCTTTTAGACTTCCTACTATTACCTATAGTATTATTTCTTATAAAATTTTTTTATATTATTCTTTCCTAATTTTTAATGAAAAATCATTTTCAACTATAGTCATGTTTGCTCCAACCAAAAGAAACCATGCAAAAAGAATGAACGGAGATACACATCAACTATCAAGGGAGTATCAAGATAGCAGTGAATTTACATAATAGACGACACTAATGTTTTCTGGCTGGATGTATTATGTTACAAGTTCAGTAGCTCCGCAGGAATATCTGCTGAAGATTTCATTCCTGAACACATGCGGAGGTTCATGTAAACTGTATGATGAATCCAACCTGGATTCCATTATCGGCAACGAAGCTGACTTCTTTCAAGCCCATAAGAAATAAAATAAAAAAATTAGAAGTATTCGGAATAGAATTCCTTCTTTTTGATTTTCTTCAATTTCTTCTTCCTGTTACCTTTAATTTCCTGCTTTGGTATGTCGTTCAAAAGCTCTTCAAACTCCTCATCTGTTACGGGCTTAAGATCCATCCATTCTTCAAATTTTTTCGCCCTTTTCAAACCCATCTACCCTTTATTTTTTTCACTTATTGTACACTGGAGAATATATAACTTTTTTGTGTTGTTCCATGATGGTATCACCAATTCCGTGATGGCACCACAAACTAATTGAAAACAAAGGTAAGGGTTTAGCGGTGTAAACAGTGAGATGAAGGAAAGTATTTTTAATCCCACTCATTAAATCCAAACAAAAAGTCCTCATTGTCCTTAAAGTGGTAAAGTGGTAGATGGTGATAAAATGACCGCATCAAAGGAGTATCCAAAAATCTACAATCCAGAAAGGGTTGCAGAGGAAGTTGAAAAATTTTGGAAGGAAAACAACATTTACGAAAAGGTAAAAAATCGTGGAGATAAGAAATTTTTCTTTGTTGACGGTCCTCCTTATACTACTGGAAGAATACACCTTGGTACCGCATGGAACAAAGTTTTGAAAGATACAGTTTTGAGATACCGAAGAATGAGGGGCTATATGGTAACAGACACCCCCGGATGGGACATGCACGGGCTTCCGATAGAGGTAAAAGTTGAGCAGGAACTCGGGTTCAAAACGAAGAAGGATATTGAGGAGTACGGAATAGATTTGTTCATTGATAGGTGTTTGAAATACGCTCTTGAGAATAAAAAAGCAATGGAAGAGCAGTTTAAAAAACTTGGAGTATGGATGGACTGGGAGAACCCGTACATGACAATCAAAGCAGACTATATTAATGCTGCATGGTGGACGATAAAAAAAGGATACGAGAAGAACCTCCTTGAGAGAAGACAGATGGCTGTAAATTGGTGTCCGAGATGTGAAACCGCCTTGGCGGATGCGGAAGTGGAGTACTGGGATGAAAAAGATCCTTCGATATATGTGAAGTTTCCTTTGAAGGAGAATAACCACTACATAGTCATATGGACTACCACTCCGTGGACTTTACCCGCAAACATGGCTGTCGCGGTGCACCCCTCATTGGAGTACGCAAAGGTAAAGGCGGTAAAGGACGGGAGGGAAGAGTTTCTAATTCTTGCAAAAGAGCTTGTTGACAATGTTCTTGAGCTTGGAGGATATCATAGTTGGGATGTTGTGGAAACCTACTTGGGAGAAGACCTCGTGGGGCTGGAGTACGAGCATCCCTTATCGGATTTGGTACCAATACAGAAAAAATTCAGACACATAGTTTACATGGCTGAATTCGTCTCGGCAGAGAACACGGGTTGCGTCCACATAGCTCCAGGACACGGAATGGAGGACTATGAGCTTGGAGTTCAACATGGGCTCGAGATATTCAATCCGGTGGACGATAGAGGTATCTTTACCGATGAAGCAGGGAAGTACTCTGGAATGCATGTTAAGGAGGCGAATAGGTTTATAATTGAAGATCTGGATAACAGAGGATTACTTCTTGCATCTTCCACCATCGTTCACAGATACGGACATTGCTGGAGATGTAAGAATCCTATAATCTACCGATCAACCGAGCAATGGTTCTTGAAGGTATCGGAGTTGAAGGAAAAGATGATAGAAGAAGTTGAAAAGACGAAGTGGGTACCTTCTTGGGCAGGAGAGTCGAGGTTCAAGGATTGGGTCAGTAATGCAAAGGATTGGTGCATAAGCAGGCAGAGGTACTGGGGCATACCCATTCCGGTATGGATATGTGGGCGGTGTGGTAAGCTAAGGATTGTGGGGAGCATTGATGAGGTTCCATGGGAAAATGACTTGGATTTGCACAGACCGAAGATAGATGAGGTTACCTTCCCGTGTGAGTGCGGAGGTGAGATGAAAAGGGTTCCCGATGTGTTTGATGTTTGGTTTGATAGTGGAGTTGCGTCGTGGGGGACCCTCGGATTTCCGAGAGTCAAAGATCGGTTTGAAGAGTTATGGCCCGCAGATTTCATAACAGAAGGACACGATCAGACGAGAGGTTGGTTCTATTCTCAACTCGGAGCTAGCGTCATAGGGTTTGATCGAGCACCTTACAAGACGGTTCTAATGCATGGTTTTACCTTGGATGATCAGGGAAGGAAGATGAGCAAGAGTCTTGGAAATGTTGTAGAGCCGGAGGATGTCCTGAGAGAGGTTGGAGTTGATGCGTTCAGGATTTATGTGCTATCCTCTGCGGTATGGGAGGATCTGAGGTTCAACTGGGATGAGGTTAAAAATGTCAGCAGGATTCTTAACATCTTCTGGAATGCGGTCAGATTCGCTTACACATACATGGTATTGGATAACTTTCGAGAAACTGATGCTGTAGAGCTAAGAAAGGAGGACAGATGGATTGTATCAAGGGTTGAGCGATTAAACAAGCTCGCTATCACATCTTATGAAACCTACAACATCCACAGGATAGTGAGGGCGTTTATGGAGTTTGTTGTTGAGGACTTCAGCAGGTGGTACATACAGCTTGTTAGACCGGTTGTTTGGGAGGAGAAAGACTCCCCGTCCAAACTTGCGGTGTATTCAACAATTTTAAAGGTGGTTGATAAAACCGCGAAAATAATAGCTCCGGTGGCACCGTACCTCTCGGAGTGGATATACCAGAATTTCGTCAGGGAGTTCAAAGAAACCGAGGAGTCGATCTTCCTTGAGGCGTTTCCGGAGCCGAATGACGATTTGGTGGACGAAAGTCTCGAGAAGATGATGGACAGCGTCAGGGACATCGTTGAAGCGGTGAGCAATGCGAGACAAAAAGCCAAGAGAAAACTGAGATGGCCTCTACGAAAACTGGTAGTCGAGAGTGATAATGAAGGGGTTATAAATGCTGTTAAAGAGCTGAGAGAAATACTTCTCGCTCAGACGAATATAAAGGAGGTGGAAGTAGTCACTGAGTTCCCCAAAGAGCTGTTTGCTAAACCGAACTTCAAGAAAATTGGTCCCTTGTTTAAAGACAAGGCAAAGGAAGTTGCAGAGATAATTTCAGAGCTTAAAAGCGAGGAGCTAAGGGAAGTAATGGAGAAAGGAAGGATAAGGATTTTTGGGAAAGAGTATAGTCTTGATGACCTCGCAGTTATAGATGCAAGGCTTCCTGAGGGATTTGAGGGAAGCGACTTCAAACACGGCTGGGTTTACATAACGACGGAACTCGATGAGGAATTGATGAGGGAGGCTTATGCAAGAGAAATAGTGAGGAGAGTTCAGGAAATGAGAAAAGAGATAGATCTGGATGTTGAGGAGTTCATAGAAGTATCTCTAAGTTTTGACGAGAATAAGGTTGCGGGCTTTACGGACTACATAAAATCTGAGACAAGGGCAAAATCGCTTGTGTTCGGGGAGAGTCTGGAAGGATACACCAAGAGCTGGGAGATTGAGGGTGAGGAGATTACGATAACCATCAAAAGACTGAAAACCACATAACAGTAAAAAAGCTGAAAAGGTTGAAATATGGAGTTCGAAGAGTGGTTTGAATTTTACAAGAAAATCCTAATGGAGTTTAATTTCTCAAAGGATGAGGATGAAAGATCAGCCATAATTATGTCCAGTTTGGCAAGGGAAAAGCTAATGGACACGCTCATTCTTGACAAGAAGATAAGAGATAAGGATGTTCTGGTTATTGGTTCTGCTTTGAGGGATGAGGATTATGAGAAAATCAGGAATTTTGAGGGGGTGAAGATAACAGCAGGGAAGTCCATAATCAAAATCAGAGAGCTTTATCCCAATTTCATTCCCGACATACATGTGACGGACATGGAAGAAGATGATGATCTCCTTCTCGAACTTCAGAAAAATAAGTGCATACTCGTTCTTCACGCCCATGGGGATAACATAGACAGGGTTCACTCCTTAGTTCCTAAGCTATTGTATTTCATCGGAACAACTCAGAGCATACCTTTCGACAAGGTCTACAATTTTGGTGGGTTTACAGACGGGGACAGGTCTGCACTTATGGCGAAGCACTTCGGGGCAAGAACTATCAAACTTATCGGCTTCGATTTTGAGGGGGCAGAAGGTGTAAAAAGGAGGAAGCTTGAGTGGGCAAAAAGAATACTGGAGTACGAAAAGTTAATTTGACAGATAGACTATGAACATAGTTTTAACCACTCCATACTACCCACCTCATGTTGGTGGCGTGGAGTTTCATGTGAAGCATCTCGCGGATCGGCTCTCGAAGAGACACAATGTTAGGGTTTTATCCTCGACGGGGGATTGTGAGGTTATTAGGTCGATAAATCTTCCTTATTCACCAATTCCGATTAATTTTCCGGACAAAAACGAGCTAAAAGCAGATGTGTATCACTCCCACATCCCCTCCCCCTTCTTTGCGTATAGGATCTACAAATTAAATCTACAACCCCACATCGTAACATACCACAACGATGTAGTGGTACCAGAGGTTGTTGATGGGGTAAGGATCCCCAGACTCATATCTAAGAGCATAGAAAACATCAATAGAAGGATTGTAAGACCAATACTTGATTCTTGCTCCGCCATAATCACAACCACATTCAGTTATGCAATAACTTCCGAATTAATAAGAGACTATGTTGATAAGGTGTTTGTAGTTCCCAATGGGGTTGATTATGAGAGGTTCTCTCCGGGAAGGAGTGTTGATGAGAGGGAGAGCATAGTTCTCTATGTTGGAAGGCTTGTGGAGTACAAAGGTGTTGAAAAACTCCTTATTACCATGAAATCGGTTCAGAAAGAGGTCAACGCCAAGCTCGTGATTATCGGAGACGGAGAGGACAGGAACAAGTTCGAAAGCATCGCTAAAAAGTTGGGGGTTGAAACGATTTTTACCGGGAAGCTTCCGGATGAGAAGGTGATAGGGTGGATGAAAGTAGCCAGAGTTCTTGTTCTACCTTCTTCTTCAAGGCTTGAGGCTTTTGGGATGGTCCTTCTTGAATCCATGGCTTCGGGAACACCCGTAATTGCCGGGGATATTCCGGGAGTTAGAGATGTTGCAAAGGAGGGGGGCATGATTTTTTCAGATGTTGACGAGCTGAGAGAAAGAATTCTTAAGCTGTTAACAGATGACAAGTTTGCATTGAAGCTATCTTCTAAGGGGTTGACTGCTGTCAGAAGAAAGTACGGCTGGGATAGGGTTGTGGAGGAGGTGGAAAAGATTTATCTCCAGTTTATTTGACTGGTGTTAGAATGGGTAGGATAGCGGTAATAGTTCCGGTTTCACCTTTTGAACCAGCTGAAATCGTTGAAAAGTCTGCGGTGAGGATAAAAAGTCTCGATTACGCAAATCACGAGGTTAGAATACTTTATGTTGTTGACATAAAAAACAACGATTCAAGACCAAAAATTCTGAGATCCATTGGAGTTGAGGTTCTGGAACGAAAAGACTCGAGAGGAAAAAGAGCTGGAGCAATAAACGATGCTGTGAGATATTTTGAGGAATTCAATCCCGATTATGTTGCAATCTTTGATGTAGACTCCATTCCGGAAAAAGACTTTGTTTTAAGGTGTATCGAGGGATTGGAAAGAAATCCGGACTCTTACATCGCATCAACTCCGAGATATATCTCCAACCCGGTAAATTTTTGTTCAGAAACGATCTCCGCTGAGTACATGTTCATAAACTTTTTACTTAGCAAATCAGCTTTTAAGCAGTTCAATGGCTTAATAGGTGTTTTGAAATGGGAAGTTTTGAGTAAATACAGGTTGGATGAGGACTTTCTTACAGAAGATGCGGAGTTTGCCACGAGGATGCACAGCATTGGATACAAAGCGGTTCTTGTAAGGAACTCTAAGATTCTGGAACAAGCTCCACTAAGCTGGAAAGAACTTTATTTTCAAAGGAGGAGATGGTATTTTGGGGGAATTCAGTTGTGGAAGCATTTCAACATCGTTAGAAGAGCAAACTTTGGTTTCAAACTGTCTTGGATGTTATCTTTAACCCTGCCGTACATCGTAATATTATTTTTACCCCTTCTCGTTCTCTCACCTCCCCTGATACTTTATAAATTTAGAAAAATTAGTAAGCTTAAGCTTGTAGCAGGAATATTTATACACATCTTCATCCTACAATTCTCCGCAATCATGGCAATATACGACTTCTTAAGGAGGAAGGAGTCAGCATGGCATCCTCAAAAAAGAGTGATTTGAAGAAGGCGGTTGCGGGAATATTAATCAGCCTTATTACTATTATCGTAATTTTCAAATTTACTGAGACTCATCTGACTTGGAAGGTTATATATGAGCTTGACATCAGGTTTCTCGTAGTTGCAATAGTATTTCACATCTTTTTCTGGGTGTTCTGGGCGTTAAGGCTCAAAAAATTGACGGAATTCCTTGGAATGAAGATATCTTTCAAGTACTCTCTCGAAACTACTCTTGCTTCTGGATTTCTTGCGTCTATCACTCCTTCTTCTGCGGGTGGTGAACCCTTAAGGGTGAAAATGCTGAACGACTCGGGAATCAGCTTTGGAGTATCTTCTGCGATCGTTCTTGCGGAGAGGTTGCTCGATGCAATATTCTTCATTTCCGCTTTACCTTTCATAATCTTTCTGTCAGACTATACAACGAAGTTTGGGATCTATTCAGGTGTTATATTCACGATCTTTTTCATTCTTTTCATGCTTTTTATGTACTACACCTTCAAAGATCCAAAAAATGTTGAGAAGCTGTCCCTCAGAATATCGAAGATAATAAAAAGGATTTCTTCGAAAAAGTCCGATAAAATTGTCTCGAAAATCAACAGCGAGTTGTTGCTATTCAGGTCGGCTTCCGTGGAGCTTGCAACAATCTCGAAAATACAGTTTGCGTTTCTATACACCATAACTGCACTAATTTGGATTTTTGAGTTTCTTGTACCTTCGGCAATTCTTTTATCCATGAAAACGGATCCTCACTGGTTAGAGTCCATAGTCTCTCAGCTTTTTTTGGTAATTATCTCCTTGGCACCTCTAACTCCTGGTAGCAGTGGGATTGCGGAAACCGGCATGCTTTACTTCTATTCAATATTTGTGGGCAAGATTTATCTCGGTTCACTAATCGGGCTGTGGAGGGCGATAACATATTACTCAAACCTTGTAGTGGGCTTTATAGTTAATGTGAGGATTTTGCAGTCTAGATACATCAGGAATAACAAAAATGAGGAGCGAAAGTCGAGTTGAATCAGAATTGGAAGAGGCTGACTGGCGGTGGTTTGGGTTGGGTTTTTGCAGGGTTGAGATTCTCTGGGTATGGGCATGTTGATGTTGGTTGCTGTTGGTACAAAACCAGCAAGAATGTGGAGATGTTACCACTCAAATGCACCGCTTAAATGCACCACTCAAATACGGTACCATTTACGAGCTTTAGCGAACTTTGATAAAATATAACTCTGCGTCCGAAAATATTTGCAACCAAAAATAGCCAAAAGTTTAGATAAAACCCAATATTTCCTCAATCGTTATTCCAATGTCTTCGAGCCTTCTTTTAGCTCTACTCAAAGCACTTGAGTTGTAGCTCTCCCCCCTTCCCTTTGAAACCAGTGCCTCGTACTCGGACGGGGAAAGATATTCCCTAAGAAACTCTCTAAGTTCAACTCTATCTATAACCTGCACCTCTTCCTTCTCTCCCGCAAGTTGATTTCCGTTGAAGCTTATAAGCTCGTTTTTCCAACACTTCTCGCATTCCGATATTAGAAACCTCGCTCCATCATCAGAGAACCAAGACTTCTGAAACATTATTCCTCCGCACTCACAGAACCCTCCAAAATATTCCTCTCGAACTTTCTCCCCTTTGAATGCCTTGTTGTCTTTTATAAGCCTGTTAAGAGGTTCGATGAAGATCATTATATCTACCGCTGTCATCAGTTATATAATATTTTTGATAATTTTCAACATCATATCTGAGATATATTATATTATCCTAAAAATTTAATAAAAGGCTAAATTAACGGAATTATATAAAATAGTCTAGCTGGTCACACTGGGATAACCTTCTTGATTTCCGGTATCCTTTTCTTGAGATGCTGTTCGACAACCATCGTGAGTGTGATTTGTGACATCGGGCATCCGCCACATGCTCCGAGAAGCTGAACCTTAACTATACCTTCATCTTCTTCAACATCGACAAGAGCTATATTCCCGCCATCTCTCAAAAGAGCGGGCCTCACTTCCTTTTCAAGTATCTCCTCAACTTTTTCCTTTAGTGCCATAGCTGTTTAGTTTATAGGAGAGTGTATTTAAACATTTCTGGAAAAAGTTCCGTTAACCTCATGTTGGTGGTGTGGAAGTAGAATTATTGAGCTCACCCCCAACATCATCGGAAACAGACTTTGGTAACTCGGTTATGGTACATCGCTTCTCGTTTTATCTCTCTTGTACCTAATATCGAGGCAGTTTCAAGTGAGATGTCATCTTAGCTTTGTCTTTTAAGGTTGCATAAGCCAATATCGTTCTTGTGCGTAAGGTTTTTAA
>MTMT01000053.1 GCA_002010195.1 Archaeoglobus sp. JdFR-32 | reverse complement strand
CAGTTCGCAATAAAGGATGATACAATTTTCGTTTTAGAGGCTAATCCGAGAGCAAGTAGAACGGTACCTTTCGTTAGCAAAGCTACGGGATTGCCCCTCGCAAAAATTGCAGCAAAACTAATGGTGGGAAAGAAGCTGAGAGAGCTCGGAATAAAGGAGAACCTCAACCTAAGGCATGTAGCGGTTAAGGAAGCGGTTTTCCCATTCAACAAACTACCCGGAGTCGATCCAATTCTTGGACCAGAAATGAAAGCCACCGGAGAGGTTATGGGAATAGACTACGATTTCGGAATAGCATACTACAAAGCGGAACTATCAGCAGGCATGAGACTCCCTCTTGAAGGGACAGTTTTCATAAGTGTAAAGAAGGAGGATAGAATTAAAGTTCTTCCAGTGGCAAGAAAACTTCAGGATCTTGGATTTAAGATTGTTGCCACCTCCGGAACAGCAGAATTCTTAAATAAAAATGGAGTTAAAGCAGAGGTTGTGTTGAAGGTTAGTGAGGGGAGACCGAATGTTATCGACGAGATCATCAACAGAAACATTCACTTCATTATAAACACTCCATCCGGAAAGAGAGGAAAGACCGAGGGCTTTCTGATACGAAGAACCGCAGTTGACCACAATGTGCCATACATCACAACAATTTCAGGTGCTATTGCGGTTGTAAAAGCCATAGAGTCGATAAAGAAGGCTGGGTTAGATGGAATAACAGTGAAATCCATTCAAGAATACCATCGTGAAATTGAGGGAAATGATGAGGGAGCTTGACCCAGAATGCAAACCAAAATCCAAATCAGAGCCTAAAATCGAGTCTAACTTCAAAGCTGAACTCGAAGAATTAAAGAAAAGTGTCTCTGAGCTAATTGAAAAAGGAAAAACCAATCCAGAATACGCGAAAGAGATTATGANATTCTTCTATTCCCGAATAGAGGATTTTGCAAACTTTGATCATTTTCGAGAGGTGAGAGCGGGAAAACCTGAGGCTATCTTTGCTCCCGGAAAGAGCAAAGAAGATCTACTGAAAATAATTGAGAGTGTCCTACGGAATTCGGATGGTGTGCTTATAACAAAAGCTTCAGAGGAGCAAATTACAGCAATAAAAGAGAAATTCGATAAGGTTTTCGTAAACGATAAATCTCGAACAATCATCGTAGGAGAAAAGAGAAAATTCTCTGGAAAAGTCGCAGTAGTTTCTGCCGGAACATCAGACATACCAATCGCAGAAGAAGCGGTAACCACTGCGGAGTTTCTTGGACTTGAGGTCATTAAATTCTATGATGTCGGTGTTGCAGGAATACACAGACTTATACACCCGATTAAAGAGATCGTTGAAAGTGATGTTGATTCAATCATTGTTGTTGCAGGGATGGAAGGTGCTTTGCCATCCGTTATAGCAGGACTTGTTGATGTTCCGATTATTGCAGTACCAACCTCCGTGGGATATGGAACAAACCTTTCCGGAATAACAACACTGTTTGCTATGCTTCAAAGCTGTTCATCTGGTGTTGCAGTGGTAAACATAGACAACGGGTTCGGAGCTGGTGTTTTTGCATATATGATTAGTAGAATAAGAAGGAGAGGTTTTAAATGATCGAGACGAGTGACAANAATATGGAAAAATTTAGNAAAAAAATCCTTGAAATCCTATCCCGTTACGATCTCGATGATGTCACCATTGTAACCCTCGGAAGTCATTCAGCCCTTAATATCCTGAAAGGTGCTCAAGAAGAGGGTTTCAGAACTGTTTGCATTTGCAGAAACAAAGAAAGGGTAATTTATGAATCCTTTGGTGTTGCAGATGAGATTATAGAGATTAATGACTACTCAGAACTACTAAGGAATGATCTGCAGAACAGAATTAGAGAAATGAACGGCATAATGATTCCACATGGCTCATTCAACGCATACTTGGACAGTCTTCATGAACTCCTAATTCCGATCTTCGGTAATAGGGAGCTGATGTATATCGAAACCGTGAGAGAACTGCAAAACGAGTGGCTTAGATCTGCAGGATTAGATACGCCCAAGATAATAAATAAGCCCGAAGACATAAAACAGCTTGTTATCGTCAAGTTTCCCGGGGCTAAAGGAGGGAAAGGATACTTCCTCGCGGTAAATTACGAAGACTTCCTTAGTAAGGCTGAAGAAATGATCTCAAGTGGTTTGGCTGAGGAGGAGGATATCGAGAATGCGTTCATACAGGAGTATGTTGTCGGTGCCAATGTTTATTTCTCATTCTTCTACTCCCCCGTTTTCGATAGAGTTGAGTTGATAGCCATAGACAGAAGATACGAAGCGGATGTAGATGGACTCGGAAAAATTCCGGCAGAGGTGCAACTCAAGGGAGATATCACACCAACATACACTGTGATCGGGAACTTTCCAATCGTTTTAAGAGAGAGCTTACTCTCACAGGCAATTAATTCTGCAAAAAAAGTTGTTGAGGTTTCAAAAGAGATTGCTTACCCCGGCATGGTAGGTCCTTTTTGCTTAGAAGCGGTTTTTGATGAGAACGCGAGGATGAAAGTATTTGAGATTTCTGCAAGAATCGTTGCGGGAACCACCGCAGGTATTCCNGCATCACCATATTCTTACTTCCTGTTCGGAGAGAACATGTACATGGGCAAAAGAATATCAAGGGAGATAAAACTCGGAATCGAAAAAGGGCTTCTCGAAGATATGATCTCCTGATCGAGTCAACATTCCACCTTCACAANATAAGAAAACCTCAAATTAATTACTTTGAAATAACCGAAAACAAAATAAAGCAATCAACACTTCATGAAATATGGGCAATAATCAGGGAATAATTATTCTCGGACTGTTTTCTGCCGGATTGATAATCTTCTCAGGATACTCTCTTCTTTCGAATATTAGTCCGTATCTTTCGGTTTCGGAGCTTATTAAAGGTGGGAACGCATATAATGTACAGGTAAACGGAACGATAGTCAACAAATCCTCAGAATTCTTCAAGGAAGAGAACATCACACGATTTCTGCTTACCGATGGAATAAGCGAAGTGGAAGTAATTTACACCGGGCTGATACATAACCAAGATGGNATAGAGGTCGTTGTTAGGGGAGATTATATAGACGGTAAGCTGTACGCAACGGAAATTCTGAACAAATGTCACACAGAGTACACCACAGAGAAAGAGTGATACCATGGACATAGGGGAGTTCCTTTTAGCGTTATCGTTCGTAGCTATTTTCTCCTCCAGCGTTTCATTTTACATAGGCTTGAGGGTCAAAAGAGAGAGATATCTTCTCATTGGAGAGTGGAGTGTGTACGTCTCCTTCTTGGCAATTCTATTTGCGTCATTGCTTCTCCTGTCTCATCTCCTTTCAAGAGACTTTACATACATCTATGTTTACAAAAACTCAGACTCACATTTGCCCCTGATCTTCACAGTAAGTGCATTTTGGGCGGGAAAGGAGGGGTCTCTGCTTTTATGGGCTCTACTAATTACACTGTTTAACATCTTCACCATCTCCGAGAAAAAAGACAAACTAACCGCTCTAACTTTAATTCTCAACAACACCTTCCTCATGTTTCTTAATTTTTTGCTCCTTACATCATCAAACCCCTTTCTCAGAGGAGATTTTACTGAAGGTATAGGTCTGAATCCTCTTCTAAGAACTTTCGAGATGGTGATTCATCCACCAGTTGTTTTCCTATCGTATTCAGGATTTTTGGTTCCCTTCTCGATGGTGGTGTCCGGCCTCNTTCTTGGAAGGGAATGGTATGAGATGGCTGTAAGAAGAATGGAGAAGTACTTTTTTATTTCGTGGATTTTGCTATCCGCAGGAATATTCATAGGTGCACTCTGGGCTTACAAAACACTCGGGTGGGGTGGCTTTTGGGGTTGGGATCCGGTAGAGAATGCATCTCTATTTCCGTGGTTAACTGCGACACTACTGATCCACATGAGGTATCTCAAAAGAGGGNTGTATCTCCCGCTGAGTTATGCTCTGACTGTCACAACCTTCATTTTCATAGTCTTCGCAAGTGTGATCAGCAGAGGAGGGTTTATAAGCTCTCAGCATGCATTTGGAGAGGGTGAAGGGTGGATTTTTTCTTTAGTGGGTGTTATAATAGCCTTTCTCACAATACTCATCTTTCTGCTTAGAAGGGGAGAAATCGTTAGAATGGAGAGACCTAACCTCAGCTTTAGCAGAGAGAGTGTTACCATATTATTTCTGGTTCTATCCATTGTATACCTCATCTCAGTTTTCACCGGAACGATCTCTCCACTAATTCTCCAAAACTCCCCAGACAAAGAATACTATGAATCCATCTCTCTCCTCGTGTTTATGTTCATCATGGCTTTCTTCGGACTTTGCGTTAGGCTGACCTCTGGAAAACACGGGTGGAGGGATGAGGTTGAGAAATTCAAGGTGCCCTCTATTATCGGACTGATCGTATTTTTGTCTGCTGTTGCAATCAGCAAAGATGTTGTAATATCAATTTTTGCATTTCTTGCAGTGTTTTCACTACTCAACCACATCGTTAAACTGTACCTGCGAAAATCATTCTACACAACATTCCTCATACACATAGGGGTTATTCTCCTATTTCTGGGTGCCATAAGTATATGGGATTACTCGGCAAAGGATACCGCATCCCTGTCCCTCAACCAATCGATAGATGTTGGAGGATACTCCTTCAAGATAGTGGATGTGCGAGGGTTCGAAAGACACGATAGTTTCAAGCTATCTGCAATAGTAGAAGTTAGCAAGAACGGAGAGTTNTACAACTATCTGCAACCGAGTCTAATAGAGTACAAGATAAAAAACCCGAGAAGAATAGCCTCGGAAATAGCGATAATGAGCTTTCCAACCGAGGACATCTACATATCCCTTACGGGAGTTTCTCGAGGCTTTGACAGCTTCGGACTGGAGATCCACATAAACAGACTGCCAATTCTTTTATGGAGTGGTATGCTACTAATTCTCACAGGTAGCGGTATTTCATGGTTCAACTCCCAGCTCAACTCCCGATCAAGCTTTCAAGAACGCAAAAAACGAGAATAAAACATTACTATTCTCTTCGAACTACTCCAGCTCCAGCACTCTGTTCAACTCTTCCGCTTTTTCCTTAAGTATACTTAAAGCATTGATGAGGACCTCCTTAACGGGTAGTGCACCAGTCCCTTCTACTGTAAACAGAAAATTCTCCGTCTCGTTAACCTCTATTCCCTCCATTTCACAACTCTTCACACACTCCATGCACATCGAGCACTCTTCCGGCTTTACAACAGTAAGCTTATCACCTCTAATTTCGAAAACATCCCTTGGGCATATTTCCACGCATTCCCCACAGTTGTTGCACCTCTCGTTTACTACTATGTCCGGGATGATTCGGTAGGTGCATGCAGATACAGGTTGCCATTTAACATGCTCCTTCCCTGTTCCAAGTCTTGCAACCGCTTCCATCATCAACTGCTGACCTTTGTCAAGCTCAACCACGGGGATGTTCGGGTAAACCGGAACAATTTCAGGATCATCAGACACAAAATCCCCAGAATAGACTATCGTGGGTCCTTCAACATTAAGACGGAAAGAGATTTGGCAGTTCGGACATCCTTCCCCTTCACAAACACACTTATCCGGCATGTTAAACCTTTTTAAGTCCGTTTTTATCGGGATTAATCCAATTCTATGGGCTAAGATTTCATCATACAGGTACGATGTATTCAAATAAAAATCGATGTAATCTACCGCCATTGTTGGAACTAAACTCTTCATCGCTCTCCTCAACGAGTTGGCAAACGCTGTTGAGGAGGTTAAAATAAATTTCATTTTAAGGTCGTCTTCCTCAATAATCTGAATTTTCATTTTCTCTCTCCGGAGAGAACTAATTAAACTCTTCTTCCCCTCTTTCCACCCGGTGCTCTCGTACCATCATGTGGTATCGGTGTCACATCCTCTATCCTACCNATCTTCAATCCTGCTCTTGCTAAAGCTCTTATCGCAGCCTGTGCTCCCGGACCCGGGTTTGTGTGCTTGTTTCCTCCCGGTGCCCTTACCTTGATGTGTACGCCCTCAATTCCTTTGTCCATCGCCATTTCTGCCGCTCTTATCGCAGCCTGCATTGCGGTGTACGGGTTTCCTTCATCNCTACTCGCCTTTACAATCATCCCTCCGCTTATTCTGACAATGGTCTCGCTTCCTGTAATGTCGGTGATTGTGATTATCGTGTTGTTATAGGATGAGAATATGTGTGCAATACCCCACTTACCCTTCTTCTTCTCCATTTACAGACACCTCTCAACTTTTCAACCTTTACCTTTATAACATCTAACCTTCAACTTCTGCCTTCGAGACGAGTTCTCTTTTCGTGAATGGTGACTTGTGATAGTATGAAATCTTAGTTTCCTCCTCCTTCGTAACTATGTGTCCGGGAACAGTTACCTTCCTTCCATCTATAGCAATGTGACCGTGAGTTATCAACTGCCTTGCCTGCTTTATCGTGTTTGCGAGTCCCTGCCTGAAAACAATCGTTTGCAGTCTCCTACTGAGGAACGCATCAACATTGAGATTGAGGATGTCGTCAAGAGTTGCATTCTCTTCGAGGACTCCAAGTTTAACAAGCTTTCTGATGACCATTTGAGCCTTGGCTTTCGCAAGTTCACCTTCCTTACCGGGTAGATCTATCTTCGCAAGTAATTCTCTTGCGACCCTCCTGTACTTTCTCAGGATGTTCTGAAACCTCCACAGTTCTCTTTTATTTCTCAGACCGTATTTTACGATGATCTCCACTTCCTTTTCAAGCCTAACTCTATCCCATGGTCTTGGAGGTGTTACATATTTTCTCCTATGTCTTTTCGGATCACCCATAAACAATCACCCTGATAAAATTACTTCTTCCTCCTTATAACACCTACAGTCCTTCCAGATCTGCCAGTCGATCTCGTTCTCTGTCCTCTTACCTTCTTTCCTTTTGCATGCCTCATTCCCCTATACGACTTCATTTTCATTAGCTTCTCTATGTCAACCATCCTCGCAAAGTCCACATCCTTTCCGAGGATGTGAATGTTCTTACCAGAATACCAGTCCTTTCTCCTGTTCATCATCCACTCCGGAACGCTTTCTATCTCCTCCTCGATGAACTTCTTCAGTCTCTGGATAGTCTCGTCGTCAAGCTCTCCGAGTTTTTTTGTCGTGTCAATTTGCAGTACATTTGTGATGCTTCTCGCCATTCTGTGTCCTATCCCCTTTATTCCGGTGAGAGCAAACATTACATTCCTCTTACCATCAAGATCGGTATCCGCAATTCTGACGATGTGTTTGAAGTCCTCACCCATATGATCACCACTCTGAAATATCGCAACAGAAGGAAGATATTTAAAGATTGTGCAGAAATCACTATCGGTGAACATTCTTGGAATCGATGTTGGTAAAAAGTTTTCCACCTTCGCAATACTACGGGAGAACAAAGTTGTAAAGACAGGGATNCTTGAAGGAGATGTTGGAGCGGTTAGAGGGTTAACACACAAATACAAAATAAACTACGCCGGAATCGATGCCCCTCTTTCGTTCCCAAAAAACTCAACCCTAAGAGAGAGTGAGAGAAGGCTTCTAAAAATGGGCATCAAGCTCTTTCCATCCGGAGCCGGTTTTTTCAGGGAGATAGTAGAGGAGGGCATTAAACTATCCCGATGGCTGAAGGAGAGCGATGTCGCTGTTTTCGAGGTTTATCCCTACGCAACAAGAAAAATTCTTAAAATTGCTCCAAAATCAAAAAAATCTACAAAAAAGGGTTTGCATGAGATAAAGATTGAATTAAAGGACTACATTGACTTTGATTTGAGCATAGAAGACCACAACATTGTCGATGCAATAATCTCAGCCTTCTCTGTTAAGCTATTTATCGAGGGACGGGGTGAGCTTCTCGAAGGAGAAATAGTAATACCAAAGGTTTGACTTTATTAGACTTCTACAACCTTTAATTTCGGCGGTCGAATGTTCTTCAAATAATCTCTTATAGCAATAACGAACTCACAGTACTTAGGGCAATCTTCGGTCTTCTTTATTCCTAGAAGCTTACACTTAGGTCTATTATCGCAATGAATCTTCAGAATGGTTGTACCGACAACCTCAACTACCGCGGTAGACCTTTTTGATTTTACAATTAAGTTCCGAACCTCATCTGCGGTATCAAAGACTGTTGACATAATCATAATTATTACAACTATAGAATACTTAAAGTTTTTGATGCCACACCCAAACCGAACAAGGTTCAAGCGAAACAGAAAAAAGATTTGCGAAAAAACAAAAAAGATTTGCCAAGAGTCAGATGGTGAAAAACAAAAATTGGATGAAAGCTGACTCATAACTCGAAATGCTCTCCGGGACTGAGGATTATCACCTCAGTATCCAAATCCCTTTCTTCTACTGCCTTCCTGAAGTTCTCAGGATTGACCTTTATTACCGGAAATGTGTTATAATGCATCGGAATCGCGTATTTCGGTTTTACAAGCTCCAGAGCTTTTACCGCACCCTTTACACCCATNGTGTACCAGTCTCCGATGGGGAGGAGCATCACATCAGGCTCATGAATTTCCCCTATTATTGCCATATCCGAGAATACATCAGTATCTCCCGCATGGTAAACCTTTACTCCATCCATCTCAACGATTACTCCACATGCGATACCCGTGCTAATTATTGCGTCATCTTCTTCAACATCCGCTGAATGCAGAGCGAAAACCATTGTTATTGCCACATCCTTGAGCCTTGCGGTACCTCCAATGTTCATACCCACCGCTTCAACACCCTTCTTGGATAGAAATCTGGAGAGCTCATGTATGCACACCACCGGACAGTCATTTCTAAGGGCTATATCCACAGCATCACCCATGTGGTCTCCGTGTCCGTGTGTTACCACTACCAAATCCGTCTTTACATCCTCTGGCTTGAGNGGAGACAACGGATTTCCAGTGATGAAAGGGTCTATCACAACATTCTTACTTCCTTCAAGGATAAAACCCGCGTGCCCAAGCCACCTTATTTTCATTTTCCATCACCTCACAACTCTTGTACAGAATGAGCTAATAACTTTTTCACCGGGTTTCGAAAGATGGGGATGCTTAACCACTTCCCCTTGGAACTACCTGAACACGAACTTCTTTTCCACATCCATTCTTACCAGCGGTTTTGATAGGTGTCTTCTCGCACAAGGTGGAACTTCGTAGAATCCTTCCTCAAGATCTCTATCAATTGGGANTTTCTCCTTACCGCTCGCAGTTGTTCCACACCTTCTACATCTAAAAGGTTGATTTCTCCCAGCGGATTCCATTCTTTTACCGCATAGTGGACATNCAGGATTTACCTCTGCTTCCCTGCAAAGCTCCATAACCTCCATTTTTTCAATGTTTAGTGTGTTTTTCTTAATTGAGCCAAAAACCCTTATCCTATCCCCTCTCCTCAGCTTTAAAACCACATCCCTGAACTGCTTCGTCGGTTCAAATGCGGAGCACTTCACCACCCCGAATCTCGTACTTATCTTGAAAAAGACATGTCCTCCCCGGATTACCTCCGGATTTTCAACAACAACTCCAGAGATGGAGTAAGAGTGAAAATTGCTCAACTCTCTAACCTCCACTTCATCAATTATATGTGCATCAGTCGACTGGTTTGTTATGAACATCATTCTCTTAGAGACCTCCTCCGTCTCGAGAAGCTCCATCGCTCTGATTATCGGTTCGTAATCCTCACCCCTTATTCCATACAACACGGGGTCTTTACCATTGGGTACGCTAACAACAACCNTGTTTTTCCGATCTACAGTATCCCATATCTCGGGATAGAAAAGTTCATCAACTTTGTAGAATGACTCAGGGTTAAACTTCCTGCTTTTTCCGATGTTTTCAAATTTTCTGTAAGCGAGGAGTTCGTATGTGTAGTCATTTCCAGTGTAGCCTATGGCGGAAAGACCGCCAATCAAACCCCTGCCCTTTTTATATTTCACATGAGGTAGCATGAACTTCCCTATGATGAAGTGAGCTTCATCCATCGATACAACGCTCCTAACAGCCTTGTTTGCAAACTTGGAGAGACTGTTCAAGACCTCGTCCTCATCTCTGACGAAAACCGCTCCCGGATTCGTGTTATCATGACTCAGCTCGGAATATTCAGAGATTATACCATCTACTATCCCGTAAACTTCCTCTACATCATCTGTCTGAACGAGAAAAGATACCGCACCGTTCCCTCTTGTTTTAAAAGGTATTGTGGGGTTCAATCTTATCAATCTCGGGAACCCTAATACCTCGATACCACTACTCTCGAACTCCTCTATACAGAGTACCGCAAGATATGTCGTGCACATTCCGGCCGGAGAGTCCGTGTCGTCGATGCCAATCCAGATTCTCATTCTGAGGAGATTACCCCCGAGAGTGTTAATAATCTTTCCACTCCAAGTTTTTTAAGTGTTAGATATAAATAATATACTTTCATCAAAAATATCTAAATAGTTATCATTATACACAGTGAAAAAAATTTAAATCTGAGAAATTACAATTTAAGAACATGATCGAGGTCATAATCACCCTAACACTCATATTAGTAGCGATAACTCTATCAGGATTCTTCCTATGGGCAGGATTAAGAATCATAGGAAAAAAAGTGGGGATTGTCGAGGCAGGTCTTGTAAATCTCGCAGGAGGGTTTTTCGCAGTTGCTGTAGGAACACTATTCACCATAATACCTTTTTTCGGGTTGCTATCACCACTGGCTGCCTATGTTGTTTACCTCTATGTTCTGAAGGCCCTTCTTGATATAACATTCTTCGAGGCTTTTATATCATCAATACTCGCATCAATTGTATTTCTGATCGTATCATTCGTTCTGGCAATAATCTCAGGTGTTGTGCTGATTAAACTGTTCCCATATGTCTTCAATCAGGGATGGATGAGGTTTTGACCACTTTCTGAAAATACTCCGCCACTACTTGTACTGTGTGAGAGCCATGTAATCCACAACAAGATCCGGAATACTCCCATCTCCTGCTATCGCGATCTCCATTTCTTCCCAGTTTATTCCATCATCCGATTTCAGGAGGATTATAGAATTGCTTATTTTTTCCAGATTACACATCAGCTTATCTACTGTCTTGGGATTGCTTGCTTCTTTTTCTAAGATGTCCCCGACAACTTCATCGTCGAAAAGAAATGTCACATCCTTGTACGTGATGTTTATATGTTGTNTATTCCCTCAGCCTTTCATATGCCCCTCTAAAAACATAAATCTTGAAGTCCGGATACTCCAAAAGACAGCAGTTGTCCCCAATCCTTTCAGCTTTTATTATGTTCTCTATAAGATCCCCAAACTTTCCATGCTTGACCTTATTGTCCTTCTCCCGATATTTCTCTTTTTCAGCCCCATGTTTCTCAACATCAGATTTCGTGTTAGGTTTAGGATGATGCGATCTTCGAGAGTTCGCTCTTAATCCTTCAGATATCACCCAGTATTTATCCAAGTGCTTTTATCATGTTTTCATCCTTCGTTATATAAACCGGGCTCTCGAACAGCTTCACAGAACTTATGTCCATTCTCTTGATATTCCCGTAGGTATCCACAACATAAACACTTCCAAAATCTTTCAGCAGGTTTTCCGATACCCCTTCTAATCCTATTTCCGATCCCCATACCACATATACCGAAGAGTTGTCAAGTTTGAATTCGTAGCACTTCTCACCAATCTTCTCAACCTCATCAAAGTTTCTTAACAAGATGCTCATGGTTAAAAACATTCTGAGCATTTCATCATCCTCGAGGAAGACAAAAGAAGATATTTAATGCCCACNGCACTCTCGTAGAACGATTACCGTTCCAATAACCCATAATCTCGCCTTTTCATTTGTAGGTAACTCTCCGGGAGCTGGAGAGATTTCGGTTCCGAAGATTTTTATTCCCGTGATTCTGTAAGATTTTAGAAAGTCCTTGTACGCCTTGAAACCCTTGCTTAGATCCTCAAAACCACTTCATCTATACCGCTCCTACCGACATTGTAGTATATGTCTCCGTAATCGAAGTAACTCTCAACATCGCTCAAGAACACCGCATCCCAAAAAACTCCCCACAACATTTCTACTGATATCTCCGGGAGCATAAATGATGATTTTCGCCTCAGGATCCGCTTCCTTTATCGTCTCGTAGCTTTGCCTTAAGAGCTTCCGCATAATCCCTCCCCGTGCCTTCAAACTGCCCGGGATCCTCAACCTCATTGCCTACGATCCAGTATTTTATCGGATGTCTCTGCCCCCATTTCATTTACACCATCGTCGTCGTATCTCTCAACAACATTCTTCAAAAACCTCTTATATTCCTCAATATCATTCGGTTTGTACTGTATGATTTCGTACGGCTTCAACTCACCCTAATAGTCCCATTCAGCAAATGGAGTGATTTTTGCAAGTATCATTACATCGCATCTTTCAATCTACCTAACAAGATTATCCACATCTCTAAAGTAATTCATCTTCTGATGGTTCTACTTCGCCCCAGAGGATGCTACCAAGCCTTATCCAATCCGAGAATGTTTTCGTTTAAATTNACATCTACATCCTCGTAGTAAAGAACTTTACAAATAACACTACTATAACAAGGGAACGCAAAAACCAAAAGCATTCCGACCATTATATTTAGTAATCGTTCGAAAATTCTTAAAAATTTTACAAAAAGTCCTGATCTCAAGAAAGAAATGTTGGTATTCCGGAACATTTCAGAATAATGAATACGAAATGAAAAATGCATAGGACTATCTCGCAAACCTAATTCCTCGTGAGAGAACGATTAAAAAATAATTAAACCAAAAAACCGAGCAGATAAACAAACACAGACAAGACACCAAGAAATACGCAAACCGACCTCATAATGCCCTTCAAGAGAATAGCTAATCCGAAGAAGATCAAAGATACCGGAAAAAACTTTTTGAAAAGATAACTATAGGTTCCAAGAGTTTGGATAGCAACGGAAAGAAGATTTAACAAAATGCTGATCAACAAATCGAGGAAATCAAACAAATTTAAGAATATTAGCTCGTGAATGTTGAAGATCAGGAAGATTCCGGTAAGAACGAAAAGTAAGCCTATGATTCTGCTCTTCATCAGCTCACCTCGATTGTAATTCACTTCCTTCTGAAAACAATCGCCAAGCCGATTAACAGTAGAAGCACACCCAGCAACTGCGAAGAGGAGATGTGGATGGGGATGAAATCCTTTATAAGGAGATAGAATCCTGCAAGCACCAACAGCATACCGAAAAACCTACCTCTCTCCTCCTTTTTCTTTTCTTGAGTAGTCACCTTAGCATCTGTATTCCCAACAGTGGTCTCACTATCCTCCGGCATTATTATGGCAAGGGCAATATAAAGGAGAATTCCAGACCCGTGATATATCGTAGCAATTATAAAGATGAGCCTGATAATCGTGGAATCCACACCCAGATAATTCGCAAGTCCACCGCAAACTCCAAAAATGATCTTATCACTCCTACTTCGATATATCTTTGTCATAATCTCAGAACAGAAATTGGAATTAAAAGCTTATCGCTAAATCTCCATCGCTAAGATTTTTATACATACATTCCCTGAGATAAGGATATGAGGATCTCACTCGTGTGCTTTGCGATAGGGTTCGTGCTGGTTCTTCTCGCAGTATACAACGCAACCATAGTCCTCCCGGAATCCGCAAATCCAACCCTTAAAAACAACTACAGGATTATTTTCTTCCACCTGCCATCCGCCATCACATCATTTCTCGCATTCACAACTACCCTCATCTTCTCGATACTGTATCTGCTTAGAGGAAAAGCTGAATATGACATATATGCTTCCACTTCGGCCAAAGCGGGAGTTTTTCTTATATCCTCTGCATTGATAAGCGGTTCAGTATGGGCAAAGGTTGCATGGGGCTCGTACTGGAACTGGGATNCAAGAGAGACGATCGTTTTGATACTCTGGTTCGTTTACGCAGGTTATTTCGCATTGAGAGTTTCCATTGAAGACTTAGAAACAAAAGCGAAAAATTCTGCTATATACTCCATATTCGGATATGCTGTCATACCTCTCAGCTATTTATCCGCCTACATCGGCTTCTCACTGCATCCAACGACAAGCGAACTGAAGATAGGAGTGGATGTTGGACTTACCTTAGGTATGATGGTCTTCGGTTTTATTCTGCTGTACTTCGCATTTCTAACTCTTGAAGGAAGGGTAGAGAGAATCATTCTCCTGCTTGAAGAGATCAAAGAAGTTGAGGAGATCGAGGAAATCAAAGTATTTGAGGAAACCAAGAAGAAGAAGGGAGAAGATNGTAGTGACGATGAGGAAAATGAAAAANAAAAGGAGGTGGAATGATGGATGACCTTACCGCGGTTTTCGTTTCATCGGTTGTCGTGTTGGTTTTTCTGTTGGCTCTGTTTCTCACAACATTCATGAAGGTCAGAGACCTCGAAAAAAGGCTCAAAAATGTTTAAAAATTCAACCTTAAACTACTTACTTACCTCCTATATTTATTGATCTTCTCGATCAGCTCAGCCTTTCTAAACGGCTTCTCGATTACCTCAACCGCTCCAGCTTGAAGAATTAACTCCTTATTCTTTCTCGGGAATGCCGTTATGGCGATAATTACTGCCTCTGGATCGAAAGATATTATCTCTTTCGTTGCATCAATACCGCTCTTGTCCGGCAACACGATGTCCATGATAACTACATCCGGTCTCTCCTTTTTGTAGATNTCAACAGCGGACTCTCCATCCCTTGTGGGAATCACCTCGAAATCCTCGAGCATCATCTGNAAGATACTCAGAACATCCTCGTCGTCTTCAACAAGCAAAACTCTCATCCACAACCACCAACACTCTTGTGAGTCTACTAAATTCGGATGAGTTTAATTTTGACTCAATTTTTGTTGATTGCCACAATCATATTTCTTGTTTGGGTAATTTAGTAAATTATAGCAACTTAATTTAAATTTTAATATTTTTAACCAACTCATCATCATGAGTTTTGAATTCGAAAAATTAAGGTTTTCTATGATGCGAGAGAATGGAATGGCTACAACCCGAAATTAAATTAGCAATTGGAGAGCGAGATAGTTTCTAATTCTGTTTTTTCTAATCCATAAATTGTGGATTAGCTAATTGTCACCATGAAACATCACCAANCTTCGCCCTTCTATGTTCCACATGGAACAAGTTGGAACATACTCTGAATCAACACTAAGGAATCTTCAACCAGAAATCGGGTTTTCAGAGACTATAGATAGGCCATTGACTTCTTTTAGGGCTGGTGAGCCCGTAGAAATTCAGACTCTGAAAATAAATGGGCTCGGCCGGATTCGAACCGGCGACCTTCGCCTCGTCAAGGCGACGTCATAACCACTAGACTACGAGCC